>NZ_LZJD01000104.1:0-44123 GCF_001666875.1 Mycobacterium sp. E802 | reverse complement strand
TATTTCGGCCAGATGGGCGTGGTCGCGGTGATGGCCCACGAATACGGCCACGCCGTCCAACAACAAGCCCGCCTGGTCACCGACGGCACACCGGTTCTGGTGGCCGAGCAACAGGCCGACTGCCTGGCCGGGGTGTACCTACGCTGGGTGGCCGCGGGTAAATCACCACGGTTCGAGTTGAGCACCTCCGACGGGCTCAACCACGTTCTGGCCGGGCTCATCTACATCCGCGATCCCCTGATGACGCGATTGGATGCGACCCTGACCGGCAATGAGCACGGTTCGGCGCTCGACCGGGTCAGCGCATTCCAGATCGGCTTCAGCGGCAATGTCGACCAGTGCGCAGCCATGGACTCCGACGAGATCACGAAGCGCCGCGGCGACCTGCCCAAGTTCCTCGACCTCTTCAGCGGTACACACAGTGGCGACAGCACCATCACCGCCGACCTGCTGGAGACGACGATGCAATCCCTGCGGCGCATCTACGCCCCGGCCGATCCGCCGAGCCTGAGCATCGAACCCGCCGCGTGCCCCGATGCCGGACCATCCCCGCCGGCGTCGTACTGCCCGGCGACCAACACGATCGTCGTGGATCTGGACGGAATGAAGGCCTTGGGCGAGAGCAGGACCGAGAACGACGAGCGCGAGCTTCTACAAGGTGACAACTCTGCGATCTCCGTGCTGACGTCGCGGTATGCACTGGCGGTGCAACACGAGAAAGGCCTGACCCTCGACACCCCGGTGGCAGCCATGCGCACCGGCTGCCTGACCGGCGTCGGCCAGGCCAGAATGGCCGAACCCAACCAGCCGATCACCCTGTCGGCCGGGGACACCGACGAGGCGATCAGTGGTCTGCTGACCAACGGGCTGGCGGCCAGCGACGTCAACGGCAGGGTGCTGCCCGCCGGTTTCACCCGGATCCTGGCCTACCGCTCTGGCCTTCAGGGCGATGACGCGCAGTGCTACCAACGGTTTCCGTGAGCCATGAGCCCAGTTGAGGAGAGCCGATGAGCGGTCCCGAGCAGCCGTGGTGGGTGCGCCCGGGTGGCGCGCCACCGCCGGGCACAGGTCCGGCCCGTCCGGCATGGACGCCGCCGGGGCCTCCGCCGCAGCCGGTCCGGCGCACCCAGGTACCACCGCCTCGCCGCGTCCCGCAGCCACCTGCCCGTCCGCCGGCGCCACCGCAACCGCGCACGGTCGACCGGCGTGTGCTCGTCGGCGCCGTCGCGGTGGTGACCGTCGCGGTGATCGGGGTCGGGCTGTGGGCATGGAATGGCTCCGAAGGCAACGGCACCCGGCTCGATGTCCGCCAGGCCGAGGCCGGCGTGGCCGAGATCCTGTCCGATCCGATCAACGGCTACGGCGCGAACCGCGTCGCGGCCGTCGCGTGCAACAACGGCGACAATCCGGTGGTGCGGACGGGTGCGACGTTCGAGTGTGCGGTGGAGATCAACGACACGCTGCGTAGGGTGATCGTCGAGTTCACCGACGACGAGGGCACGTACGCCGTGGACGGTCCGCGATAGCAGTCCAGCCGGTGCGATCAAGATCACATTGACCCACGGCAGTGAGAACTGTCATGCCACTCCGGTTCCATGGTTACTTAGCACCACTATTAGAGTCTGTGCTATGGGTCGGGATGCCTTGCGTAACACTGTCGTTGAGTCCAGCATTGAGGACTACGTCAACGCCGACGGCACCATCATGGTGCCTGACGGTGTCACACTGACGTCATTCCTCGATCGCAACCGGGCGAGGTTCGGCGATGCACCGTCCTACCGCTTCGTGGACTATTCGTCGGATCCCGACGGGCGCATGATCGAACTCAGCTGGAACGGCCTGTGGTCACAGGTGTGCTCGGTAGGCGCCCGACTACAGCAGGTGACCTCCCCCGGCGACCGGGTGGCGATCCTCGCCCCACAGGGCGTCGACTACGTCTCGGCATTCTTCGCCGCCGTCCACGCGGGCAACATCGCGGTGCCGTTGTTCGCGCCGAGCCTTGCCGGCCACGCCGAACGGCTGGCCGCCGTGCTGGGCGACGCCAAACCCACGGTGGTGTTGACGACCACCGCGGCATCGGAGTCGGTGCGCAGTTTCCTGCGGACGCTGCCCGCCGCCGATCGCCCACGCATGATCGCCGTCGACGCCGTTCCCGATTCTCTTGCTCCGATGTTCACCGAGGTGCCACGCGGCACCGACGACATTGCCTACCTGCAGTACACGTCGGGATCGACACGCATCCCGGCCGGGGTGGAAATCACCCATCGCAACGTGTGCACCAACGTGATGCAGATGATTTTGGCCGGCGACCTCGAAATGGGGATTCGGGGCGTGAGTTGGCTGCCGCTGTATCACGACATGGGCCTGATCATGATCATGTTCCCGGCTCTGTGCGGCAATCACATCACCCTGATGGACCCGATGGCGTTCGTGCGCCGGCCCTACCGCTGGATCAAGCGCCTCGCCGAGGAGTCCGCGACCGGGCCGACGCTGGCGGCCGCACCCAACTTCGCCTTCGAGTTGTGCGCGCAACGCGGTCTGCCGCCGAAGGGCGAATCGATCGACTTGAGCAACGTCGTCACGCTGCTCAACGGATCCGAACCCGTGACCATGTCCTCGATCGAGGAATTCACCACGGCGTTCGCCCCCTATGGATTGCCTGCCACAACCGTCAAACCGTCTTATGGCATGGCCGAGGCAACGCTGTCGGTGGCCAGCATCGCGCCGAACGAGACCGCCAGCGTCATCTATCTGGATCGCGAGAAGCTCAATGCCGGCCAGGCCGTGATCGTCGAGGCGAACGCCGACGGCGCGGTGGCGCATGTGTCATGCGGCCGCGCGATCCCGAATCAATGGGTCGTGATCGCCGGCCCCGACGGCGACGAGCTAGCCGACAGCATGGTCGGGGAGATCTGGCTGCACGGCAACAACGTCGGCCGTGGCTACTTCGGCCGTCCTGACGAATCCCAACGGGTCTTCGGCAACAAACTGCAGACCCGCCTCGAATCGGGCAGCCACGCCGACGGGGTGGGAGACGACGGATTGTGGTTGGCCACCGGCGATCTCGGCGTCTACGTCAACGGCCATCTGTATGTGATCGGCCGGATCAAAGACATGATCATCATCGACGGCCGAAACCACTACCCCACCGACATCGAGGCGACCGTCAGCCTGTCGTCCCGCGCGGTGCGCTCCGGCTACGTTGCCGCGTTCTCGGTGCCCGGTGACCGCGGTGAGGAACTGGTGGTCGTGGCCGAACGGGCAGCCGGCGCCGGCCGCGCCGAGCCCGGGCCGATCGTCGACGCCATCCGCTCGGCAGTGTCGCGCCACCACCAGGTGCGCGTCGCGGACGTGCGCATGGTTGCCGCCGGCGTCATCCCCCGCACGACGAGCGGCAAACTGGCGCGAAATGCGTGCCGTGCTGAGTATTTGAGTGGGAAGTTCGACAAGTAGGGGTTGGTTCGCGGGCCGGGTCGGTTTTGGCCCGGCTTTGCACGGCTTTTGCGCCGAGCGTGACGCCATGGTTGTTCTGCGCGAAGTTCAACAGCCATAGCGTCTATCTCGATGGTTGAGCCCGGCAGATTAAGCCGTGGAGATTGACACGAGAACTGTGCTGAGGGGGTTTGGCTGACGCGCCGGGACGTCAGCGCCCGGTTGGACATACAACGCTCCGGCGGACTTGGCATCCTCAACCCATTCGCCGGTATCGTCCAGCGCTCAACCGCCTGGCATCGGTCGAAAACCCCGCGGTCATACCAGGCGGCCAAGACTGAGGAATCGGGTGCGGCAGTGACCTCCGAGACTTTCGAACTCACTGGACAGTTCGACGTGTCCCTGTACACGCCACTTCTGCTGGCGTGAAGCTGAACGAGGAACTCGTTGACCGTACTCGGAGGCGCGGAAAAGGCTGCTTCGATCGCCCGACTTTGAGCACCCCAACTTGCTTGGCGATCAATCGCTTTGGTCGGTACAAACGATTGTGGCAGTGGTATCGAGAGCTCCGCGTCGACCTGTTGTTTGGCATCCGTCAGCGCCACGTCCTTCGCCACCATCTTGCCGTCACCGGTACATCCTGTGAGCAGAATTGCGATCACAGCAACCACGCCTGCGAAGATTCGTGCGCCACGCACCGCTACTGCACCGTGCCTTGAGTCTGTTGCACACTGCCTGATCCGCCACGTCCAAGGGTCTGCAACGGGTCACCACGTCGGCCCGGCTGTAAGGGTGCCACCCGCCACACCATACGTTCCATACAGAAGACGACGGTCTACCTGCTGAGGCTCCCGAGGCAGCGGTGAACCTACTGGTGGTATCCGCAGAGCTCAGCTAAAAGACGCGCCTCGACCCTTCCCGCCGTTTGTCGCCCGGGTCATATATACAGTCCTGTTCAAGTCTTTACGGCAGCAAGGGGCAGTGCATTGATCACGGGCGAGTTGAAGAGCAAGGTCGATCGGGTCTGGGATGCGTTCTGGTCCGGCGGCATCTCCAATCCCTTGGAGGTGATCGAGCAGATCACCTACCTGCTGTTCATCCGCCGCCTCGATGACCTGGAGATTCTCGCCGAGAAGAAGGCCCGGGTGACCGGCAAGCCCGAGGGGCTGCGGTTCGGACCCGACCAGCAGGGTTTGCGGTGGTCGCAGTTCAAGAACTCCGAGCCCGCGGTGATGTTCACGACGGTCGGTGACAAGGTGTTCCCGTTCCTGCGGGAACTCGGTGGCGACGGGTCGACGTACTCCGAGCACATGCGGGACGCTCGGTTCACCATCCCGACGCCGGCGCTGCTGTCCAAGGTCGTCGACATGCTCGACGACATCCCGATGGCCGACCGCGACACCAACGGCGACCTGTACGAGTACCTGCTGTCCAAGATCGCCAGCGCCGGGGTGAACGGACAGTTCCGCACCCCGCGCCACATCATCGAGCTGATGGTGAAGATGACCGCACCTGGTCCTGCTGACGAGATCTGCGACCCGGCCTGCGGCACTGCCGGCTTCCTGGTCGCGGCGTCGGAGTACGTGCGCGATACGCACGAATCAGTGCTGACGGATGCCGCCCAGCGGAAACACTTCCACAACAGCATGTTCCATGGCTACGACTTCGACTCGACCATGCTGCGCATCGGTTCGATGAATATGCTGATGCACGGCATCGAATCGCCCGACATCCGCTATCGGGACTCCCTGTCCGAGGGCGCCAGCGAGGACACCGAGAAATACACCCTGATCCTCGCCAATCCCCCGTTCGCCGGGTCACTCGACTACGAGTCAACGTCCAAAGATCTGCAGCGGGTCGTCAAGACAAAGAAGACCGAGCTGCTGTTTGTGGCACTCTTCTTGAAGCTGCTCAAGCCCGGCGGTCGGGCTGCGGTCATCGTTCCCGACGGCGTGCTCTTCGGATCATCCAAGGCGCACAAGGAACTTCGACGAATCCTGGTCGAAGATCAGAAGCTCGATGGCATCGTGAAACTGCCCTCGGGTGTGTTCCGGCCGTATGCCGGGGTGTCGACGGCGATCTTGCTCTTCACCAAGACGAACTCCGGCGGCACCGACAACGTGTGGTTCTACGACGTCACGGCCGACGGGTTCTCGTTGGATGATAAGCGCAATCCGGTTGAGGCGAATGATCTTCAGGATGCGTTGTCACGGTGGGCCTTACGCGGGTCCTCGGAGCTAGAACGGCCCCGCACCGAGCAGTCGTTCTGTGTGCCGAAAGATGACATCGTCGCCCAGGGCTACGACCTGTCGTTGAACCGATACAAGGAGATCGTGCACGACGAGGTCGAACATCGGCCACCGCTGGAAATCATTGCTGAGATCGAGAAGCTCGAAGGTGAAATCACTGCTGGGCTGGCCGAGTTGAAGGCGATGCTGTCGTGAAGTGGCCGACCGTCACGCTCGGCGAAATCTGTGAATTCAAGTACGGGAAGGCGCTGCCAGCCGCAATCCGGGACGGAGGTGAGTACCCGGTCTTTGGCTCCAATGGAATTGTGGGGTACCACTCGTCGTCCATCACGAACAGCCCATGCATAATCATCGGCCGCAAGGGCTCGTTCGGCGAGGTGCACTACTCCTCGACCACATGCTGGCCTATCGATACGACGTACTACGTCGACAGCGACTCCACAGAGGCCGATCTGCAATGGCTCAGGTACAGGCTCAGCGCGCTAGGACTCACTGAACTTAACCGTGCAGCGGCGATTCCCGGACTCAACCGTGAGGACGCATATCGACTACGTCTGGCGCTACCGCCACTCGACGAGCAGCGCCGTATCGCTGCGATACTCGATCGCGCATATGAGCTCTTCACCAAGCGGCGGGCGGTGTTAAGACACCTCGACGATCTCTCGACTTCGATGTTCCACCACGCGTTCAGTACACCAAGTGCTGATTGGCCGACAACGACAGTCGGAGACTGTGCCGAGGTCCTGACAGGCTACGCATTTCCCAGCAAGCAATTCGCCAGGTCCGGAATTCGCCTGTGCAGGGGCGCAAATGTTTTTCCAGACCGCCTCGACTGGCAGGATGTGCGCTACTGGCCCGAGGAAGAAGTGACTACTGTAGACAGATACTTATTGAATTCCGGAGACATTATCCTTGCCTTGGATCGTCCTTGGATATCGACAGGTTTCAAGCTGGCCAGAGTCCAAGAAGCAGATCTCCCTAGCCTCCTCGTGCAGCGCGTCGCTCGAATAAGAGCCAAGGACAACGTATCTCAAGAGTTTCTTTATGGGATTCTAGGCAGCCAAAGCTTCCGGTCCCATTGCAGTCCGACCGAGACAACAATCCCCCATATATCTCCTATCGAACTGCGGGAGTTTGTCTTCCGAATACCTACCGTGGACGTCCAACGCAAGTATGAGGCACGTATCACACACTGGTCTCGCCACTATAAGCAAGCAAAGAAGCTGCTCGGAGTTTCCAACGAGCTCTTCGCTTCTCTCCAATCTCGCGCATTCCGAGGAGAACTCTGATGCCGTTCGCTGTCATTGACTTTGAGACAACAGGTTTGGTCCCTGAACGCACCGATCGCGTCGTCGAGGTTGGCGTCGTTCTCACCGACGACGAAGGGCGCATCGAGCACGAGTGGACAACTCTCGTCAATCCTCGCCGCGACGTCGGGGCCGCCCACATCCACGGCATTCCGGCCGGCGACGTTCTGGATGCGCCCGACTTTGCCGACATCAGCGACTACCTGCTCGAAATGCTCAGCGGGCGAGTACTTGTCGCGCACAACGCCTCATTCGATATGCGCTTCCTGCACCGCGAAATGCAGTTGGCGCGGTATGAGCTGCCCAGCCGTCCCACCGCGTTGTGCTCGATGAAGTGGGCCCGCCGCATGATCGGTGCGGTCAAACTCGCCCACTGCTGCGAAGCGCTGGATATCTCACTTTCCCATGCCCATTCGGCGCTGGGCGATGCGCACGCGACCGCCGAGCTTCTATCCCATTTGCTCCCCAGCTGCTGCGGTTTTCCGGAATGGCTCGAGGATATCGCCCACTGCTCGTCCTACACTTGGCCGACCTCGTTCGGCCGTGCTGCACACGCGGTGGTCGTCCATCGCGGGCAGGCAGTCGCGGATCCCCACGCGTGGCTACGCTCTGTTCTTCGTGCGGCATGGATTCCAGCCACAGCCGAAGACGAGGCGAGTTACATGGTGATGTTGGACAACGCGCTGCTTGATCGCTCAATCTCGCGCAGCGAAGGCCGCCAACTGCTCGAAACCGCCGAGGCCGCAGGACTTTCCCGAGGAACGGTAACCCGGCTGCACCAGGACTATCTACGCGCAGTCGCCGTCGAAGCGCTTGCCGACGGGATCGTGACCGATTTCGAGCGCGCAGAGCTTGAGTCCGTCGCTCTCGCGCTTGGCTTCGGTGCACCCTACGTCGATGAAGCCTTGGAATGGGCGGCGTCCGCCGAAGCTTCCAGTAGACAGGAATCCAGCAAAGGTCCGGTCTTGCAACCGGGTGATCGGGTGGTGTTCACCGGAGAGATGAATCGCGGTCGCGACGAGTGGGTTTCCGCCATCACCGCGGCCGGATTGGCGTCGGGCGGGATCACCAAGTCGACCCGGCTCTTGGTGGCTGCTGATCCGGACTCGCAGAGCGGCAAGGCGGCCAAGGCGCGCCAGTACGGCATCCCGGTTGTGGGCGAAGAAGCATTTGAACAGATCTTTGCGAAGTATCAAGCTTCGGTTTGACCAGCACTGGCTAGCAGTGAAGGCGCAACTGCGCCAGAACTTTTCACCCAAGGCCCCACAGAATAAGGAACTAGAGATGGCGACAGACTCCGACGTTGTGGCACTCATCAACAAGCAGGACGACCGCCTTGCAATTTGGCACGTCGTTATCGATCCGAGTTGGCCGATGAGCCGGCTGTGCGGTGCATGGGTCGACATGGTGGCCCCGGCACTGTATGTGCAACGGTACCTTCTGCCATTCGGGAATCATCTTCCCGAGGATCTGACAGATATCGCCGCTTCAAGCGCAGGCATGTTCGACCCGAACGGTACTCGGGATGCGATCGCGGCCGCCATCGAAAAACTCGATGCGCGGCACAAGAATTCACCAACCAAGGCCGGGAAACCCCGGGCAGCGATTTCATGGCCGCGTATACCTGGCTTCCTCGACTGGTCGGAGCTTCCCGCACCTCCTCGTGGGGTCGCCGACGATCCATTGACCAGCACGACGATCGCCGTTGCGAATTGGATCGCCCGGTTGGCTGATGTCTGGTCAAGTGTGGAGACTGTTCGCCTCTCACGCGACTATCTCGCCGACGGCGACATTGCTCCCAAGCCGATGCCGGTCGTACTGAGAACTTGAGACGGTCACGCTGATCCGGGATTCTAGAGACGGAATCCCGAGCCCAAGCTACCCGTCAGATATCAGGCGGGTCGGCAGAATCACCAACGTTCGCCAGAATCGCTTCCACAGCGACTGCAAGTGGATCAAGGTCGTTGACGATGACGTCTTCGACTACAGAAGCGTCAATGTTGAAGTACTCGTGTACGAGGAAGTTGCGCATCGCAGCGATCTGGCGCCAAGGGATCTCCGACCGCTGTGTGGTGGCCCATTCAGGCAAGGAGTTCACCGCTTCTCCGATGACGCCGATCTCACGAAGCACTGCGGAAAGCGCCATATCCGCGTGCGGGCCCACTAGCGACCGGCGGTACTCGTAGACCTTGCCGATCGCCGTCTGGATGTCACGGAGGCGGTCCCGCACAGACCGGCTCACAACGCGATGGCCTGCCGACGTGCCGCCTCAGACACCCCATCCTTGAGCAGTTCTTCATAGGCCACGTCGACTTGCGAATGCAAAAGCTCTTCGAGTTCCAGGCGAATGCCCGAAAGTCGCGACAATTGGCTGCCCAATCCTGGTCCCGACAAATCAATGAGAATGTCGATGTCGCTGTCGGGCCCAGCTGTCCCGCGTGCCACCGAGCCAAACAATCGCGGATTGCTCGCACCATACCTGTCGAGGACATCGTGAATTTCGGCGCTGTGGCTCCTGAGCAATTCACGTGCCCGCTTACTGTAGGTGCTGGTCACGGGGCAATTCTACGCGAAAGACCAGCGGAGAACATATCGCTTGAGCCTTCAGATGCGTTCGCTTGCGAAATCGCAGGCGATGAGCGCGTAGGCGAGTCCCTCGTGGTTTTCCAAACATGTCGGTCCCCCATGCGACGCTATGCGGCTCTCGAATGAACCGACAGAGGAGGAGCCGGAGATGACCGGGCTTCAGCAGCAGAACTTCCGAGTGAACCTCGGCGGCGTGATCGCGTTGCTCAGCAAGAACCTGTATTCGAGTCCCGGCGTCTATGTGCGGGAACTGATTCAGAACGCGATGGATGCCATCGTCGCTCGTGACGCCCTCGGCGGTGCTCCCGCCCCGCGCATCATCTCGATCTCGCCGTACGGCGTCGCCTCGCCGGACTCCCCCGCCGACGAGTTCATGCTCACCGATGCCGGCATCGGTGTCAGCCCAGAACAGGTCGAGCAGTTCCTGGCGACGGTCGGCGCAAGCTCCAAAGGCGACGAGCTGCAGCGGAGCCGTCGCACATACATCGGTCAGTTCGGCATCGGCCTGCTGAGCTGCTTTCTCATCGCTGACGAGATCACCGTCGTTTCCCGCAGCGCCACCGGCGGCGAGCCGATCGAATGGATAGGCAGGAGCGACGGTACCTACACCATCCGAACCGTCACCGACACCGTCGAGGTGGGCACGACGGTGCGGCTGCGCCCCCGCCCCGACATGATCGGATGGGCCCGCGCCGAGCAGGTGCGCCCCCTGGTGCAGAAGTACGCCGAATTCCTTCCGGTGGAGATCAACCTGCTGACAAGCCAAGGCCCGAAGGGTCTTTCGCGGGATTACCCATGGGCCGACGATTTCGGCGCCCACCGGTCCACCGTGTTGCAAGGTGTTTCACCGGTCTATGGCGGTATGGGTGTGGGCCCCCAGTTCGACGCCGTCGAGATCGCCGACGATGGCCTGGGCCTGCATGGGGTGGTGTACATCGGTGCCGCGTCGGCGAGGTCGAAAACCGCACGCAACCGCGTCTACGTCAACGACATGCTCGTCGACGACGACGCCACTGCACTGATGCCCGCGTGGGCCTTCTTCGCCTCGGCGGTAGTCAACTCGACCACGCTGGAACCGACCGCCAGCCGCGAGGCCGTGATGGACAACTCGGCGCTGACTGCGACACGGCGCAAGCTCGGGCAGGCCGCGCTGAGATGGCTGCGGGCCCTTGCCGACACGGACCCGGAGCGGTTTGGCGAGTTCGTCGCCGACAACGCACTGGCACTGCGATCCGCAGCGACGCAAGGTGCCGATGCCGAGAATCTGGAGTTGGCCGAAGTCGTGCTCCCGATGCTCACCATGCAGACGACCGAGGGGCACATGCGGCTGGCCGACGTGGTCACCCGAAACCCCAATGTTCTTTTTGCGTCGTCGGTCAAGGAGTTTCGCACCATCGCGAGTTTCAATCCGGGTGGGCGGATCGTGGTGAACGCCGGCCACGCCCTCGATCAAGAGGTCCTGCTCATGCTGCCGCAGGTGATGGCCGGTGTGACCGTCACGCGTGCGTACGCGGCCTCCGAAATCGCTGGACTGGCGGCACCGTCGGTCGACAGCGAAACTGACGTCCTGGCGTTGGAACAGCGTGGGAGTCAGGTGCTTTCGGAGTTGGATTGCCGGGTAGTGGTGCGCCAGTTCCCGTCGACCGATCTGCCGGGCGTGTACATCGGTCGCGGGCAGATCGACGTGGCATCACCGGGGTGCGGGGACATACAGCACCTCGTGCTGAATTGGGACAACCGGGCGATACGCGCATTGACCCGCACGACCGACGATCTTGTGTTCAGTCGGCTCATGCAGTTGCTGTTCGTCCAGGCCCGGATGGCCGGCCAGTGCGACGGCCCCGAGGATCGGGCGCTGCTGTCGGAAGCGCTCGACGACATCATCCTGCTGGCCGCGGGTGTCGACGGTACCGAGGTCGCCCGATGAGCGAGTCGGCACTGACAGCCGACGCTGTCGAAGAGAGCGAACGGCTCGGCGACCGAGCGCTGTGCGCAGGAAACCTCGGCGAGGCAGTTGATCACTACGAGCAGGTCAACAAGCTGATCTTGCCGTTGGCGGATGTCGTCGTGGACGACCAAACTGCCGCCAGGTTCGTCGAGGTCCTCAACCGCACCAGGCTGAAATTGCTCGACATCCGGCGCCGCATGCAACCGCCGGACGTGCGAGTGGCGGAACTTCACGCCGCGGTAGACAAATCCACCGAATCCGGCAACATCGCCTACGCCTCCCAGGCCTGTATCGAACTCGGCGAGGTTCTCGAAGAACTGGACGATCGCGATGGCGCGGAATCGGCCTACCGACAGGCTGTGGCGCTTGCGCGCCTGGTCGACGCCGACATGCCCGAACTCATGCTGTGGGCTTTTCGCCCGTTGGTCGACTTCTTGGCCCCGTCAGAGGAATCGGTAGCTCTGGCCCAGGAAATGGCGGCCAATCTGATCGAGCGCGACGAGATGTACCACCCGATGCGTGCGGCCGACGCGGCCTTCTACTGGGCGGTCGCCGAATTGAAGTTCGCCGAAGCGACTCCGCACCGCGTGGATCACGCCATCGATGGCATCACCCGACGCG
Organism: Mycobacterium sp. E802; assembly: GCF_001666875.1. Lineage (NCBI taxonomy): Bacteria > Bacillati > Actinomycetota > Actinomycetes > Mycobacteriales > Mycobacteriaceae > Mycobacterium > Mycobacterium sp. E802. Next base: position 31,980 of record NZ_LZJD01000104.1, on the reverse strand, counting down.
CAATCGAAATGCTCGACGAGATCTGCTTCCACGACAAGGGCCAAATACTGCAGCGGCTCGCGGCCGACGTCCTGGGCAGCGTCGGGCGCAACGTCGAAGCAGACCATTGGCGGGCCCAGGCTGACCAATACGAGGACTGGGAAATGTTCATGGAGCAGCAGATCCCCGGCCACGTGCATCTCTGGGACATCCGGTTCGACCTACCTGATCACGAATGACCGGAGGCTCAACCCGCGGCCCGGCCGACGACCAATGAACCCCAAGCTGGCCAATTTCGATTGCCGGCAGCTGATCAGTTTTCAGTTGCCGTTGGCGCACCATAGCCGGCAGGCAGGTATCAGCCCACGACGGTGATGCCAAAGTCGTTGGCCAACTCCATCACCCGTTCATAACCGTCACCAAAAAACAGCGGAAGTGGCGCTTGGTCCGGCTGCGGTCGAAGATGGTCAAACCTGCTGACACGGTCGCCCCAGAGCATCACGGCCATCGAGTCGTTGAACTGCCGTGACCGCCAAACCAATCCATGGAACCCCTCATCGTGTTCGTACAGCGCCCTGCCCCATTCTGCGGTGCGCGCGTAGTGGCGGGCGCCGGGTTCGATCAACTCGCCATGAGTGACCTGCAGTCGACGTAGGCCCGCACCATGCAATTCGACGAGTTTCAGCGGGATCGTCGGCACGATGGTCGAGAGCACCTGATGAATCAGGTTCTTGCGTTGGATACGTCGCCCGCCTCCGCGGATTGGTACGTCGTGGAAGACCGTCTCCGACAACGCCCCTTCGTCCCTGTCGGCGCCATAGATCGTCGGCACCACACCCGATCCACTACGTATGGGGCGGAACCGTCGAGAAACCTCAGTGCCATTGAATTCAGTGGCACCCATCTGAATACCGTGCACCCGCATGATCGGTTGACCCGCTGGCCACGTGTGCGCCCGCGGCGTCGGCAAGCGCCGCGGCACATCTGGCACCCGCACCGCGCTCTACGCTCCTAGCGCGTCGAACGTCTGTCCGGCGGCCGCGACGACATCGTCGGCCGCCCCCACCAGCAGATCGACAGGCCGACGGTCATCCAGCCAACCGGTCGCGGTAGTGAACCACAGTGCGGTCTCCCAGCCGTCCAACCCGTAGGGTTCGAACGCCTTTAGCACCCGCTGGATGACCGGCCTCGGATTCCCATCTGTGCCGAATTGGAACGCGGGATAGGCGCGGGTACCCATGTGCTCGACGGCAAAGATGCGCCCGTCGGCGAGCCAACGCGACGCTGTAGCAAACCGGTTGCGCGCGCGGGAGCCCGATAAGTCAGCGACCTGCTCACCACTGTAGAGGCCGAACTCGTCGATGAGTTCCTGCCGCGCATCGGCGTTCCGCTGCGCTTGCTGGGCAGCCTGTGCAGAGACCGTACGCCGGGTAAACATAGCGTTGACCAGGCGTTCGGTCTGAATCTTTTCGCTGGCGACGAGCTGCGCAAGCTGGGTGAGCTCCGCAGCCTTCCCAGCCTCCAAAGCAGCCAACATCACCACGTCGTTGGCACCGAACTTCATGCTTTTGATGTGGGGGCCGAGCTCGGCGAGCGCGATCTTTTGCTCATCGACAGCGAGCGATCGGTCATCGTCCCGCGTAGTGAGTCGAATGATATCGATTCGCTTACTCATGCCACTCATGCTACGTCCATTGACAGTTGTCAGTGCCCCACCGGCGGCGAGTCCTGAGAGACGTGCGCGTTGCTACCCCATTGCTACCCAAGTAGCATCAACGCATGAAGCTGAGTGTGAGTTTGTCTGAAGACGATGTCGCGGTACTCGATGCGTACGTTGAGCAATCCGGCCTCCCCTCGCGGTCGGCCGCCATCCAGCGCGCAGTCCAGATGCTGCGGTATCCCAACCTTGAGGACGACTACGACCAGGCCTGGGCCGAATGGGCGTCCAGCAGCGACGCCGACCCCTGGCGCAACACCACGGCTGACGGTATCGGTGATGCGGCGCGGTGAGATCTGGCAGGTAGACCTAGACCCTGCCCGCGGCAGCGAGGCAAACACGTCACGTCCAGCGGTCATCGTCAGCAACGATCGAGCAAATGCGACAGCCGAGCGACTAGGACGCGGAGTCGTGACGGTCGTGCCGGTGACCAGCAACGTCGACAGGATCTATCCGTTCCAGGTGTTCCTCGCTGCCCACGGCGGCCTCGGCGCCGATTCCAAAGCGCAGGCCGAGCAAGTCAGATCTGTTGCTGCAGAGCGGCTCCGGTACCGGCTCGGGCAGATTTCGGTGCGCGAGCTCCATGATCTCGATGAGGCTTTGAGGCTGCATCTCGCACTCTGACGTTCAGGTCACCTCAGCCCGCGGCCCACTTCTTCGCCGCATCGAGCTCACCGAGCCCAAAGACCTTGAGCTCACCCGGAATCATCCAGGCGAATGCGTGCATGGCGTGGGCGACCCAATCCATATCGGATACGACCGCGATCCGCTTGAACGCGGAGTGATGGCGAAACAGCGCGCCGAAGCCGAGCTTCAAATCCTCGACGAGCCCGCCGGGCCCGAATCCCTCGTAGTCCGGTGAGATCACCTCGACTATGCGAATCTCGCCGGAGTCCAGGAGTTCATCCATTCTCGGGCGGAACTCTCGCAGGTCATCACCGCGCACCCGTCCCGATACCTGGATTCCGAACACACCCTCGGGCATGTCCGGTAAGACATCGATCATCGGTTCTCCTCCCGTCGACTCCTCACCCAAGCCTGCCTCAGACGGCCGGGCCGGGAGGCGGTTCACACGCGATACCAGCCACTTCGCAGGATGCGCACGGACTTGTCGGGGTCGCGCGGTATACAAGCCGGTTCAATTCGAGCCAGGAGACCTGCAGCTGAGGTCCCACCAAAGGATGGTGGACATCCGTTGAATTACGGCCGAGCCAATAAACTCATCGGGCAGCTCATGGATCTCGGGTTCTCGCCGTCGTGGACGCGGACGCCTACAAGCGCCGTTTCTTCGCACCGCGAGTGCTGGATGTACTGACCGCAGGAGGCACGTCGTGACCAACTTCGCTTTCGTCGGCGCCGCCGACTGGCCCCAGATCCACGAGGACTGCGCCCGCGCCGAAAGCTACCTTGGCACTGATCCGCGCTCGGCCTGCATCTACAGCCGACGCGCGATCGAGCAACTCGTCGGCCTGATCTACGACATCCTCGACCTTCCGCTGCCGTACAAAAACGACCTGTCCGCCCGGATCAACGAACCGCCCTTTCGCGCGAAGGTTCCGCCGGCAATCGTGCAGAAGCTCAACCTGATCCGCAAAGCCGGGAACGCCGCCGCGCACGAACAGAAAGCGATCGCCCCGAACATCGCCTTGGCCGTCCTGCGCGAGCTGCACCACGTCATGGTGTGGGCGGTGTTCCACTACTCGGCCTACCCGAAGGCCGCGCCGCTCAAGCTGCCGTTCGACCCCAAACTGGCAGCCAAGGCCGCGCCCCTCACCCGCCAGGAAGCCGCCCAGCTCGCCGCGAAATTCAAAGCCCAGGACGAGGCGTACGCCAAGGCGCTGGCCGAGAAAGACGAGGTGGCCGCCGCGCATGAGGCCGAGATCGCCCGCCTGCGTGAGGAAATCAAACAGGCCCAGGCCGCCAACAAACAACCGGACGATCGCGACTACAACGAGGCACAGACCCGCGACACCTTCATCGACCTACTGCTCAACGAAGCCGGCTGGCCGCTCACGGAAGTCAAAGACCGCGAGTACGAGGTCACCGGTATGCCGACCGGCGGTGGACGCGGTTTCGTCGACTACGTGTTGTGGGGTGCCAACGGGCTGCCGCTCGCGGTGGTGGAAGCCAAGCGCACTCGGGAGAGCCCACACATCGGCCAGCAGCAGGCCAAGCTCTATGCCGATTGCCTGGAGACGATGACCGGTCAGCGCCCGGTCATCTTCTACACCAACGGGTATGAACACTGGATCTGGGACGACGCCGGCGGCTACCCGCCGCGGCCGATTCAGGGCTTCTACACCCACGACGAGCTGGAACTGATGATCCAGCGTCGCCAGACCCGCCAATCGCTCACCGACGCGGCCATCGACTCGGCGATCGTCGAACGGCACTACCAGCACCGCGCCATCCGTGCCATCGACGAGGCATTTACCGGTAAGCGCCGCGAAGCTCTGTTGGTGATGGCCACCGGCTCGGGCAAGACCCGGACCGTCATCGCCCTGGTGAAGCAGCTGATGGAAGCCAATTGGGCCAAACGGGTGCTGTTCCTGGCCGACCGCTCGGCACTGGTCACCCAGGCCGCGAACGCCTTCAAGACGCATCTGCCGGACGCCACCACGGTGAACCTGTTGACCGAGAAAACCACCGATGGGCGCGTCTACGTCAGCACCTACCCGACGATGATGAATCTCATCAACGACACCAGCTCAGGGACAAGAAAATTCGGGCCCGGATATTTCGACCTGGTGGTTATCGACGAGGCCCACCGTTCGGTCTACCAGAAGTACCGTGCCATCTTCGAGTGGTTCGACTCCCTGCTGGTCGGCCTGACCGCCACGCCGAAGGACGAGGTCGACCACAACACCTATCGACTGTTCCACCTTGAGGACGGCGTCCCGACCGACGCCTACGGTCTCGACGACGCGGTCAAGGAAGGGTTTCTGGTGCCGGCCGTCGGAATCTCGGGCGGCACAAAGTTTCTCGACCGGGGCATCCGCTACGCCGACCTGCCCGAGGAGGAGAAGGACGAATGGGAATCCCTGGATTGGGGCGATGACACCCCCGACGAGGTGACCTCCGAAGAGGTGAACAAGGTCCTGTTCAACGAGAGCACTGTCGACATGGTGCTCGCCGACCTCATGGCCAAGGGACATCGCGTCGCGGCCGGCGATCGGCTGGGCAAGACCATCATCTTTGCCAAGAACCGTGACCATGCAGAGTTCATTGCACGCCGCTTCGACATCCAATATCCGCATTTGGCCGGTCATTTCGCCCGCGTCATCACCCACGGCACGTCGCACGCACAATCGCTGATCGACGACTTCTCCATCGCCGACAAAGCACCCCACATCGCGATCTCGGTCGACATGCTCGACACCGGCATCGACGTGCCCGAGGTCGTCAACCTGGTGTTCTTCAAGCTGGTCCGCTCGAAAACCAAGTTCTGGCAGATGATCGGCCGCGGCACCCGACTGTGCCCAGATTTGTTCGGTCCGGGACAGCACAAGCAGAACTTCTACGTCTTCGACTACTGCGGCAACCTCGAATACTTCAGTCAAGATCTGCCAGGCTCACCGGGTTCGCTGCAGAAATCGTTGAACCAGAGGCTGTTCGAAACCCGTCTGGGGTTGATCACCGCGCTCGACAAACTTCAACCGCCGAAAGACCCCGATCCGGACGAGGGTCAGGGCACCGAGACCGACCGTGGCCTACGTGTCGACGTGGCATGGTCGCTGCACCGCATCGTGGCCGGCATGACGCTGGACAACTTCCTGGTGCGTCCACATCGCCGACTGGTGGAGCAGTACGCGCGGTGGGAACCGTGGGCGGGCACGCTGAGCACCGAGACCGCAGCCGACGTCGCCGAGTCCCTGGCCGGCCTACCGTCGACGCACAAAGACGAGGACGAAGACGCCAAACGGTTCGACATGCTGATCCTGCGTCGCCAACTCGCCCAACTCGAAGGTGACGCCATGGCCGCCGAGCGGCTGCGCGAAAAGATCCAGGACATTGCTTCCGGACTGCTGAACCAAACCACCATTCCCTCGATTGCCGCTCAGCAGGAGCTACTCGACGACGTGGCGGGCGACCAGTGGTGGGTCGACGTCACGTTGCCGATGCTCGAGCATGCGCGACGCAAACTGCGCGGGCTGCTTCGATTTCTGGAGAAGGCGAAGAAGGTCGTCGTCTACACCGACTTCGCCGACGAGCTCGGTGAGTCCACACTCGTCGACCTGCCGGGCATCACCCCCGGAACCAATTGGGAGCGTTTCGAACTCAAGGCGAAGGCCTACCTCAGACAGCATCAAGACCACGTCGCTCTGCAACGCCTGCGCCGCAACAAGGCACTCACCACCGCCGACCTTGCCGCCCTGGAGCAGATGCTCGTCGACAGCGGCACCGGCAGTGCCGATGACATCGCGCTGGCCAAGGAACAGGCGCACGGGCTGGGTTTGTTCATTCGCGGTTTGGTGGGCCTCGACCGTGAGGCCGCTGTCGACGCGTTCTCGGCATACCTGGACGGCGCGAAGTTCAGCGCCGACCAACTCCGGTTCATCAACCTGATCATCACGGAGCTCACCGCCACCGGCGTGGTCGAACCGGCCCGCCTGTACGAGTCTCCCTACATCGACCATGCACCAACCGGCCCCGACGATGTGTTCCCTGAGACAGACGTGGACAACATCGTCCAGATCCTCAACACCGTGAAGGGCAATGCCGTCCCCGTTGACGGAGTGGCCTGACGGGGTGGCCTGACATATCGCGCAGTGGTGCCGCACACTTTTGCGGTGACCATGCAGCAGCGTCTCGACAGATGGGAAGCCCGCGCCGAGTGGCCGCTGGCCTCGGTGGCAGCGGTGTTCCTGGCCGCCTACTCGATAGAGGTACTGGTCCAGCCGCACGGCCTCGCGGCCCGAGTCGTCGAGCTCGCGACCCTGCTCACGTGGGCCGTTTTCACCGCGGATTACGTGGCCAGGCTCTATCTGGCCGACAACCGCATGCACTGGTTCCGCACCCACCTCGTGGATCTGGCGATCGTGGTCTTGCCGCTGCTGCGACCCCTGCGGCTGCTGCGTCTCATCGTGTTGATCGGCGTCATCCAGAAAGCCGTCGGGCATGCCATCCGCGGCAAAGTCGTGCTGTACACGATCTCGGGCGCGGTCTTGCTGGTGTACGTCGCCTCACTGGCCGTGCTGCAGGCCGAGCGTGGCCAACCCGACGCCCACATCACCGACTTCGGCGATGCCATCTGGTGGGCGATCACCACCATCACCACCGTCGGCTACGGCGACATGTATCCCGTCACCACAACCGGCCGGGTGATCGCCGCACTGTTGATGATCGGCGGGATCAGCCTGGTCGGTTCGATCACCGCGACGATCGCCTCGTGGATCGTGCAGAGCGTGGCCGTCGACGACGCTGCCACCGCGGCCGTGACCGCGGCGCATATCAACGATCTGCGTGCGGAGATTGCGTCGCTACGGGAGGAATTGCGGCGGGTGCCGGTCACGGACGGTGTCGACGGCTCTGGAACCGACAACCGACCATGAAACCTGGTATCGCATGCGATATCAGCTTTGGAGATCGTGTGTGACTTGAGTGCGGGCGGTGGGACTCGAACCCACACGTTCTTTCGAACACGGGCACCTAAAGCCCGGGCGTCTGCCAAATTCCGCCACGCCCGCATGGCGCGTCCCGATCGTACAGCCAGCACCTTGATCGGATCTGTCGGAGGCCGAGAATACCTTGGACTCATCGGAGGTCGAGAGGGGCGCAATGTGCGGTCGGCAGACGAGTTCACAACCGTTCAGGCGCTCATCGCAGCCGGCTTGAATGACTGTGAAATCTCGCGGCAAACCGGAATTCCAAGAAAGACGGTTTGGCAATGGCGCTGCAAACCTGGAGTCCGACCACGGTCCACAACCGATGCCTTGGGGCGCTGCACCGTCCATGACTTCGCCGCACTCCCTGCGAAGGCGTATTGCTACCTCCTCGGTCTCTACCTCGGCGACGGATGCATTTCACGCCAGCCTCGTACCTGGCATCTGAGAATCACGCTGGACACGAAGTATCCAGGAATCATCGATGGCTGCCGCGAAGCCATCGACATACTCATGCCGGGACAGCGCGCCGCGCTCGTGCGTCGCAAGGACAAGTGCGTCGATGTCTCACTCTGTAGCAACCACTGGCCGTGCTTGTTTCCACAGCACGGCCCTGGCAAGAAGCACACCAGACCGATTCGGCTGGAGCCGTGGCAAGAAGCACTTGTCAGGAAGGCACCCGAAGATTTCGTGCGCGGCCTTATCCACAGCGACGGGTGTCGTGTCGTTGCCGATGACCGCGGAGTCAAGAGCATCCGTTATCACTTCTCGAACAGATCCGACGATATCCGCGACCTGTACTGCGCGGCGCTCGACCAGCTCGGTATCCCTTGGACGCGCCCCAGCCGGTACGACGTCGCGGTATACCGCAAGGCCGCCACCGCCCGCCTCGACGAGTTCATCGGCCCCAAGATCTAGTGCCGTGAGCTGGCCCGAAGCACCTCGCCGTACCATGGACGAATGTCCACTACACGGCGTAGGAGACCAGCCCTCATCCTGCTGGTGATCCTCGGCGCCGCCGGCTGCCTGGCACTGGCCTGGTGGCAGTGGACGCGTTATGAGTCGGCCTCGGGCACCTTCCAGAACCTGGGCTATGCGCTGCAGTGGCCGATGTTCGCCGGCTTCTGCTTCTACGCGTATTACAAGTTCGTCCGCTTCGAGGAAGCTCCGCCGGAACAGCCGAAGGATGAGATCACCGAGATCCCCGCGGGCCTGCTACCGGAACGGCCCAGGGCCGCAGCCCAGGACGCAGTCGACGATGCCGGTGATCAGACCCTCGCCGAATACAACGCCTACCTTGCCGAGCTGGCCAAGTCCGATGCCCAGCCCGAGAAGAAAGACAGGACCGACAGATGACCGAACCGCAGGCCGTCACCACACCCAAGGAGACCATCCGCAAGGCGTTGTTGGGTTACCGGGTGTTCGCCTGGGCGACCGGCCTGTGGCTGATTGCGCTGTGCTACGAGATGGTGCTCAAGTACATCGTGCAGGTCGACAACCCGCCGGGCTGGATCGGCGTCGTCCACGGCTGGGTGTACTTCATCTACCTGCTGTTCACGGCCAACCTGGCCGTCAAGATCCGCTGGCCCATCGGCAAGACGATCGGCACACTGTTGGCCGGCACCATCCCACTGGTCGGCATCATCGTCGAGCACTTCAACTCGCGAGACATCAAGGAACGCTTCGACATCTAGCCCCGTCGGCTAGCTCATCGAAGCCAGCCGACCGAGCAACGGCGCGGCTTTGACCAACGTCGCGACCTCGTCGTCGGTCATCGTCGACAACTGATCGCGGACCCCGGCGGTCCACGCCGCGTCGATCATCTTCTTGTGCTCGGCAGCCCTGGCGGTCAGGTGCAACCGGATACAGCGGCGGTCGCGCTCATCGGGCGCGCGGTCGATCAAGCCACGCTCCACCAGTTTTCGCACGGTGGTACTGACGTTGCTGGGCTGTAGCCCCAAGGCGTGAGCCACCTCCGACACACTGATCCACGGATGGTCACCCACCGTGCGGATGACCTCGAACTCCGAGTGCGGCAACGGTTCCAGCCCGACCTGTTTTTCCCCGAATCGCCGCAACGACCAGGCAAGTGTGCGTACCGCGGTGGCGACGTCGCGCACATCACGCGTCGCTCTGGGTACCCGAACCGGCGTCATGTCGACTATATTACCTATAGTTTTATACATAAATCGTAAAGGCGTGAATGAGTACTCGAATCGACAACACCCCCACCCGGGCATCGGCCCTGCCGTTGAACTGGCTTGGGGTCCTTGCCCTGCTGACTGCCGTCGCACCGCTGTCGATCGACATGTACCTGCCGGGCTTCCCGGCCATGGCCGACGAGTTCGGCACCTCGGCCTCGGCCATCCAGTTCACGCTGACGTCGTTCATGATCGGGCTGGCCAGCGGGCAGTTGATCATCGGTCCGCTCTCTGACCGGTTCGGCCGACGGCCGTTGATGCTCGCCGGGACGTTCGTCTGCATCCTGGCCGGCATCGCGTGTGCCCTGGCCCCAAACATTGCCCTGCTGACGGCTTTTCGCTTCGTGCAGGGTTTCAGCGGAGCGGCCGGTGTGGTGCTCAGCCGAGCCGTGGTCGCCGATCGCGCGCACGGCGCGGTAGCGGCGCGAGCCTTCAGTTTGATGATGATCATCAACGGAGCCGCGCCGGTGCTCGCACCGCTGATCGGCGGATCACTGATGGGTGTGATCGGTTGGCGCGGCGTCTTCTGGATTCTGACCGGGCTCGCCGCGGCGATGTTCGTTGGCGTGGCCGTCGTGCTTCCCGAGACCCATCCGAAAGACAGTCGCCACACCGGCGGCGTGGCCGCGATGTTGCGCGACGCCCGGTCTGTGCTGACCAACCGCGGATACATCGGCTACACGCTGGCCTTCGCGTTCGGGTTCACGGTGATGTTCGCCTATATCTCCGCGTCGCCGTTCGTCCTCCAGAATGTGCTCGGGCTCTCGCCGTTGCACTACTCATTCGCGTTCGCCGCGAACGCGGCCGGCATCGTGATCGTGAACGCCGTCAACGCCAGGATCGTGGGCAGGTTCGGTCAACGTCGCCTGATGCACCTGGGTATCGGCCTGCTCGTGCTGTTTTCGGCACTGTTGGTGGTCGACGCCCTGCTCGGCCCGGTGCTGTGGGCGTCACTGGTGCTGCTGTGGGGTGCAGTCGCCAGCCTCGGTCTGGTGGCCGCCAACGCGACGTCGCTGGCGCTCGACGAAGTTCGCCACGCCGTCGGCACCGGTTCCGCGGTCCTGGGCGCACTGCAGTTCGGCCTCGCCGCAGTGGTGTCGCCGATCGTGGGGCTCGGCGGCGATCACACCGCCCTGCCCATGGCAGTGGCCATGGTGGTCAGCGCCGTCATCGCCGCGGCGGCACTCATGCTGACCCGTCGGAGCGCGGCCGTCTAACCTCCAGCCAATTCCCGCAGCGCGGGCACCAACAATGCCAACGCCCGGCCACGGTGTGAGGCCGCATCTTTCTGTTCCGGTGTCAGCTCGGCTGCGGTCAACGAAGACCCAGCAGGCAGGAACACCGGGTCATAACCGAATCCGCCGTCGCCGCGGGGCTCGCGAACAACCGCCCCGGGCCACTCGCCCCGCACCACCGTCGAACCAGACGAAGAAACCAAGGCACACGCGGACACGAAGGCCGCGCCGCGGCGCTCGTCGGGCACATCGCCCAGTTGCGCCAACAGCAACGCGGTGTTGGCCGCGTCGTCGCCGTGCCGGCCGGACCAGCGGGCCGACAGCACGCCGGGCATCCCGTTCAACGCGTCCACTGATATCCCGGAATCGTCTGCCACACAGGGTATTCCGGTCGCGACATAACCGTCCCGGGCCTTGGCTAGCGCGTTCTCCTCGAAGGTCGCCCCGGTCTCGGGCGCCTCGTCGTAGGCGGGCACGTCAGCCAGCGACAACAACTCCAGACCGACGATGCCGGCAGCGTCGAGCACCCGCCGCAGCTCGGCCAGCTTCTTGGCGTTACGGCTTGCTACCAGAAGTTCGGGCACTCAGCTACCGAACGCTTTCTTGGGCGCCGGGCCCTCGGGCAGCACACCGGGATATGGCAATTCCAGGGCCTCGCGCTGGATCACGAACAGTTGCTCGCAGGCCCCCAGCGCGGCGTCGAGCATCTTGTCCAGAGTGGAGCGAGGGAACGTCGCCCCCTCGCCGGTGCCCTGGATCTCCACGAGGGTGCCGGTGTCGGTGGCGACGACGTTCATGTCCACCTCGGCGCGGGAGTCCTCGACGTAGGGCAGGTCGACGCGGACGCGGCCGTCGACCACACCGACCGACACCGCCGCGATGGCACACGACAGTGGGCGTGGGTCCGAGAGCCGCCCAGCCGCAGCCAGGTACGTCACGGCATCGGAGAGCGCCACGTAGGCACCGGTGATGGCGGCAGTGCGGGTCCCGCCGTCGGCCTGCAGCACGTCGCAGTCGATCGCGATCGTGTTCTCCCCCAGCGCACCGAGGTCGATGCACGCCCGCAGCGAGCGCCCGACGAGTCGGCTGATCTCCTGGGTACGGCCACCGACGCGACCCTTGACCGATTCGCGGTCCGAGCGATCATGGGTGGCGGCCGGCAACATGGCGTATTCGGCGGTGAGCCAGCCCTGGCCGGATCCCTTCCGCCAGCGCGGCACGCCTTCGGTTACCGAGGCGGTGCACATGACGCGGGTCTGGCCGAACTCCACCAGTACCGAGCCGGCGGGATGTGAGGTGAAACCGCGGGTGAGGGTTACCGGGCGCAGCTCGTCGTCGAGACGGCCGTCTTCTCGCTTGGACACCCCGCCAACCCTAGCGGGTCAGTCGCGCGTGACGTCGAAGGTCTCGCCGCACACCACGGCGTGGACCGGGCCGTCGAATTCGGCCTTGGCTTCACTGATCACGTCCTCGCGCGAGGTCCACGGCGGAATGTGGGTCAGCAGCAGCTCGCGCACCCCGGCCTCGCGTGCCGCACGGCCGGCCTCGGTCCCGGACAGGTGCAGCTTCGGCGGGCGCGACGGATCGTCGGTCCAGGACGCTTCGCACAAGAACAGGTCCGCCCCGCGGGCCAACTCCACCAGCGCATCGCAATATCCGGTGTCGCCGCTGTAGACCAGGACAGCTCCGGACGGGTCGGTGAACCGCATGCCGTAGGACTCGGTGGGGTGACACACCAGGCGCGGCGTGACGGTGAGCGTGCCCAACTGCACCGGGGTGCGGTCCTCCCAATGACGGACCTCGAAGATGTCGGTGAAGTCGTCGATCTCGCCACCCTCGGGCGAGGATGCCGCCCCCAGACGCGACCATGTGTTGGCGGGGCCGTACATCAGGCCACGTTCGGTGGCCGGGCTGGGGTGGTACCGGCGCCAGACGAACAGGCCCGGCAGATCCAGGCAGTGGTCGGCATGCAGATGCGACAGCAACACGTTGACCGAATTCGGATCGGCGTAGCGCTGCAGCGCACCCAGGACGCCGCCACCGAAGTCCAGCACCATCGGGACCGTGTCTGGTGCGGTGACGAGATAGCCAGAGGCTGCCGAGTCCGGGCCGACAACGCTGCCGGAGCATCCCAGGATCGTCAATCGCACAGTGTCTAGCTTGCCATGCCCGATGTGCGCGTTGCCAAGACATCGCCGCTTTGGGCGACGGAGATCATTTTCCCGCCCCCGCGTGACGCCGAACCTGACGCGCCCCGTCCAGGCCCGGACCCAAAAACCGCGCGGCCAGAGTGGTGAACGCCTCAGGATCCCCGGTCGCCTCGAACACCCGTCGGGCCGGGCCGGATTCGTGGGGTTTCAGCAAATCGAGTTCGGTGAGCACCCGCAAAAGGTCCTTGGCGGTCTCCTCGGCCGAGGACACCAGCGTCACGTTGTCACCCATGGCCAACTGAATGAGCCCCGACAGCATCGGGTAGTGCGTGCAGCCCAGCACCAGAGTGTCCACCTCAGCGCGCTGCAACGGTTCCAGATACCCCTCGGCCAACCCCAGGACCTGGCGGCCGCTGGTCACTCCGCGTTCCACGAAATCGACGAACCGCGGGCAGGCCACCCCGAACACCTCGGTGTCACGCGCTGCGGCGAATGCGTCCTGATAGGCACCCGAGGCGATCGTGGCGGCGGTGCCGATCACGCCGATGCGGCCGTTGCGGGTGGCGGCCACCGCACGCCGCACCGCGGGCAGGATCACCTCGACCACCGGCACGGGTGAGTAGCGTTCCCGGGCGTCGCGCAGGCAGGCCGACGACGCGGTGTTGCACGCGATCACCAGAGCCTTGACCCCGCGGGCCACCAGATCGTCACCGATGGCCAGGGAGTGGGCCCGGATCTCCGGGACGGTCAGTGGCCCATACGGACCGTTGCCGGTGTCCCCGACGTAGATGATGTCCTCATCGGGGAGCTGGTCGATGATCGCCCGGGCCACGGTGAGCCCGCCGACGCCGGAATCGAAGACGCCGACGGGCGCGAATCGGTCGTTCACGCCGTCAGACGCGGCGCAGCGGGGCGGTTCTTGACTTCGCGCGCCTTACGTTCCGGCCCGGACAGGAGGTAGGCGGCGACGACGCCCGCGACGGCCCCGCTGAGATGCCCCTGCCAGGACACCCCCGGGCTGCCCGGCAGCACCCCGAGCAGGACACCGCCGTAGACGAACAGCACCACGACGCCGATGACGATCTCCCACACATTGCGGGTGAAGAAGCCGAACACGATGAGAAACGCCAGCCAGCCGAAGATCAGACCGGAGGCGCCGATGTGCGTGCTCGTGCATTGCACGTTCACATAAGGACAGTGCAGGCCGATGTTGCCGATCAGCCAGGTGCCGAAGCCCCCGAGAATCCAGATGATCGCGGTCGCGGCGATGAACCGTCCCATCCCGGCCAGCGTCATCAAGAAGCCGAGCACCAACGCCGGCACGGTGTTGGCGATCAAGTGCGGCCAGCCGCCGTGCAACAGCGGCGCCCACAAGATGCCCCACAGCCCATCGGTCTGCAGCGGGCGGATGCCGTCCTGGTCGAGCCGATGCCCCACCACCGTGTCGACGATCTCGATCGCATACAGCAGCACGACGAAGCTGATGATCGTCAGACCGCCGACGATCCAGGCCGGCCGCTTTTTGGGGCCGGCCCCCGAGAGCTGACCAGGGTTCGTCATATCCGACCGCTCACGCCCATAGCTGCCCTTCCAACGCGTCTTCGGCGTCATCCAGGCTACCGGCGTAGGCACCGGTCGACAGATACTTCCACCCGGCATCGGCCACCACGAAGGCGATGTCGGCGCGCTCACCGGCCTTGATCGCCTTGGCCGCCATGCCCAGCGCCGCGTGCAGCACCGCGCCGGTGGAGATCCCGGCGAAGATACCCTCGCGTGTCACCAGATCACGCGTGCGCTTGACGGCGTCATAGGAACCCACCGAGAACCGGGTGGTCAAGACGTCGGGGTCATACAGTTCCGGGATGAACCCCTCGTCGATGTTGCGTAGCGCGTATACGCCCTCGCCGTAACGTGGTTCGGCCGCCACGATCTGCACCCCGGGCACGTTCTCGCGCAGAAAGCGTCCGGTGCCCATCAGGGTGCCGGTGGTGCCGAGACCGGCGACGAAGTGGGTGATCTCGGGCAGGTCGGCCAGCAGTTCCGGGCCGGTGCCGTGGTAGTGGGCATCGCTGTTCGCCGGGTTGCCGTACTGGTACAGCATCACCCACGAAGGGTTTTCCGCCGCAAGCTCTTTCGCGGTCGCCACGGCGGTGTTGGACCCGCCTTCGGCCGCGCTGAAGATGATCCGCGCGCCGTAGAGTTCCAGGATCTGGCGCCGCTCGATGGAGGTGTTCTCCGGCATCACGCAGATCATGTTGTAGCCCTTGAGCATTGCCGCCATCGCCAATGAGATGCCGGTGTTGCCACTGGTGGGCTCCAGGATGGTGGCACCCGGGCTCAGCAGCCCGTCGCGCTCGGCCTGCTCGATCATGCGCAGCGCGGGCCGGTCCTTGATCGAGCCGGTGGGGTTGCGATCTTCGAGCTTGGCCCACAGCCGCACATGCGGCCCGTCCTCACCGTCGTCCCAACGCGGCGAGAGGTGCTGCAGCCCGACCAGCGGGGTGTTGCCGAGGGCCTGCAGCAGAGAGTCGTGCCGGGTCATTCTTATCCGCCGGCGACCGCGGGCAGGATGGTGACCGAATCACCGTCGGAGAGCGCGGTGTCCAGGCCGCCGGAGAATCGGACGTCCTCGTCGTTGACGTAGATGTTGACGAAGCGGTGCAGCTTGCCGTTATCGACCAGCCGGTCGGAGATCCCGGAGTAGTTGGCCTCCAGGTCGGTGATCACTGCGGCGAGTGTGTCGCCGGACGCGGTGACCCGCTTCTGCCCGCCGGTGTGCGGACGCAGGATGGTCGGGATCGAAACGGTGACTGCCATGTCAAAGCTCCTTAGCTGTACTGCTCAACGATAGTGACGGGTTCCTCCGTGACGACGCCGTCGCGGATGCGGTAGCTGCGCAGCTCGTGCTCGTGCGGGTCGCGGGTGGAGATCAGGACGTAGTGCGCATCGGGCTCCGCGGCGATCGCGACGTCGGTGCGGCTCGGATAGGCCTCGGTGCCGGTGTGCGAGTGGTAGATGACGACGGGCACCTCGTCGGCCTCGTCCATCGCCCTCCACACCCGCAACTGCTCCATCGAATCGAATCGGTAGAAGGTCGGCGACCGCTCGGCATTGACCATCGCAATGAACCGCTCGGGCCGGTCAGACCCCTCGGGCCCGGCGATCACGCCACATGCCTCGTCGGGATGGTCGGCGCGGGCATGCGCCACCATGGCCTCGACCAGATCCTGCCGGATCACCAGCACTGCTCACACCTCTCACTCGAACGCTCCGGGCAACATGTCACGGTAGGTCGGTATTCCGGCCACCGGCTCGGCGGCCAGCAGCCCGACCAGCACCGCGCGGGCCAGACAGTCCGCTGCGGCCGCCCCGACCCGGGTGACCAACGCCGTCTCCGGCGACATCGCCACCGGGGTCTTTTCATCCGGCTCGACGGTGACCGCGCCGGTCGCCAGCGCAAATACCGTATCGCCATCGAGCGGGGTGTGACACGGCGAGATGGTCCTGGCCAGCCCGTCGTGCGCGGCGACCGCCACCCGGCGACACCCCGCCGGGCTCAGCGCGGCGTCGGTGGCGACCACGGCGATGGTGGTGTTCAGCGGGCCGAGTTCACGATGCCGGGCGGCGTAGGCGGCGAGTTGGTCCTCCGGGGGTGCGACGAGGCCGAACTCCGCGATCAACGCGGCCATCCACGGCAGACCGGTGGCCGGGTCGACCACGTCGCCGGCGGCGTTGAGCACCACCAACGCCCCCACGGTGACACCACCGTCGAGCGTCACCGAGGCGGTGCCCACACCGCCCTTGAGCACCCCGGCACGCGCGCCGACCCCGCCCCCGACCGTGCCCAGCGCAAACTCACGGCCGGCCGCCTGCGCCGCCGCGTAGCCGAATTCGGCGGTGGGCCGGTTGGCCCAGCCACCCACCGGCAGGTCGAAGACCACCGCGGCGGGCACGATCGGCACCACGCCGCCGTCCATCGCCACCCCGCGGCCCTGCTCCTCCAGCCAGGTCATCACCCCGTCGGCGGCCGCCAGACCGTAGGCGCTGCCGCCGGTGAGCACCACCGCGTCCACGTGACGCACGGTGTTGATCGGATCGAGCAGATCGGTCTCGCGGGTGCCGGGTGCGCCGCCGCGTCCGTCCACCGCCCCGACGGTGCCGGGCGGGGTCAGGACGACGGTCGAACCCGACGCCCATCCCGAGCCCAACGACGCGTCGGGGTCGATGCGGTGATGATGACCGACCAGGATGCCGCCGACGTCGGTGATCGATCCCATTGCGCTCACTTCCCCAGGAGGCCCAACACGAGGTACTCCTGCAACACCGTCAGCCACTGGTAGACGTCGAGGTGCCCGGCCATGGGGTGCTCGGCGGGGAGCTGATCCGCCCCCTCCGGGCCGATGTCGAGCATCGTGCCCAGGGCCAACCGGATGTCGTTGACCGCAGCCGCCCAGGCCTCGGCATCGTCCTCGGTGAGCTCGAACTTGCCGCCACCGTTCGGAACGGTGTCCGACAGACGTTGGGCGGCTTGACGTTTGGCGTCGATGATGGCCGGTTCATGCAGACCGCGCAGCGCGCTGTTGAGGCTCTCGGCAGTTCCCGAGCCGGCCGGGTGCTCGGTCTGCGGCCGGTAGAAGTCCGGGAGCAGACGCCGCATCGTGGCGTCCTCGGGAGGCTCCGGATTGCCGGTCTTCATACCCGTGATCGTCTCGAGTTCGTCTGTGGGCCCGGATGATCCGCGTTCATCGAGCATCCCGAGCATCGACAGACTCAGGCTGGACAGCAGGGCCGCCTCGTGGGCTTCCAAGGCCGAACGGAACCGCAGACCCTCGGCGGTCTCGACCCTTTTCCATTTGCGCACAGTCGATCAGCGGTCCTGTTGCATCGTGGCCCACAGGCCGGCGGCGTGCAGTTTGGACACATCGGTTTCCATCGACTCGCGGCTGCCGGCCGACACCACGGCCTTGCCCTCGTTGTGCACCTGCAGCATGAGCTTGGTGGCGTGGGGCTCGCTGTATCCGAACAATTTCTGGAACACGTAGGTGACGTAGGTCATCAGGTTGACCGGATCGTCCCAGACGATGGTCACCCACGGAGTTTCGCCGGCCGTATCTTCCCGTGGCGCCGCCCCGACGCTGCGTTCCTCGCGGGTCCCCGGTCGGACCTTCGCCGGTGTAACCATGGGCCCACAATACCGGCTGGGGTGCGCGATCTTCACACAGCGTTGAACAGCTACGGTTGCTGGTGTGACCGTCGCGTTGCTCACCGACAAATACGAGCTGACGATGCTCGCCGCCGCGTTGCGCGATGGCACGGCACACCGCCGCACCACGTTCGAGGTGTTCGCCCGGCAACTGCCCGAAGGACGTCGCTACGGCGTGGTCGCCGGCACAGGCCGGTTCGTGGAAGCGTTGGCAGAGTTCACGTTCACTTCCCAAGAGCTCGACGCACTGTCGGACTTCCTGGATACGACGACGCTGGATTATCTGGCCGGGTACCGGTTCGGCGGTGACGTCGACGGCTACGCCGAGGGCGAGCTGTACTTCCCCGGATCGCCTGTTCTCTCCGTGCACGGCACCTTCGCCGAGTGCGTGGTGCTGGAGACCCTCGTGCTGTCAATCCTCAACCACGACACCGCGATCGCGTCAGCTGCGGCCCGGATGGTCAGCGCCGCACAGGGGCGGCCGATGATCGAAATGGGTTCGCGGCGCACCCACGAGGCGGCCGCCGTCGCGGCGGCGCGGGCGGCCTATCTCGCCGGGTTTGGCGGATCGTCCAACCTGGCGGCCCAGCAGCGGTACGGCGTGCCGGCCCTGGGCACCGCGGCACATGCCTACACCCTGCTGCACACGACCGAGTCCGGCCCTGACGAGCAGGCCGCATTCCGCGGCCAGGTGCAGGCCCTCGGCGTCGGCACCACGCTGCTGGTGGACACCTACGACATCACCACGGGGGTGGCCAACGCGATCGCGGCGGCCGGTCCCCAGCTGGGTGCGGTGCGCATCGACTCGGGCGATCTGGGCGTGCTGGCCCGTCAGGTGCGCCAGCAACTCGACGACCTGGGCGCCACCGGCACAAAGATCGTGGTGTCCGGAGATCTCGACGAGTTCGCCATCGCGGCCCTGCGCGCCGAGCCCGTCGACAGTTACGGCGTCGGCACGTCGGTGGTCACCGGTTCGGGCGCCCCGACGGCCGGCATGGTCTACAAACTGGTCGAGGTCGACGGGATCCCGGTGGCCAAACGCAGCAGCCGCAAGGAATCCCACGGTGGTCGCAAACAGGCGCTGCGACTGGCCAAGGCGTCGGGCACGATCGTCGAAGAAGTGGTCTACCCCTACGAGCAGCTGCCGCCGGACCCCGCCGAGCTCACCGCACGTCGGCTCACCGTCCCGCTGGTGAGCGGCGGCGTCCCCGTCGATGCACACGATCCCGTCGCCGCGCTGGCGGCCGGGCGCGAACGCGTCGCGGCGGGTTTGCACAGCCTGCCGTGGGACGGGCTCAAGCTCTCCCGCGGAGAACCCGCCATCCCCACCCGGGTCGTGCCACCCACGCCATGACGACCAAATCGAAGCCATCGCCTCAGGTGGCCAATGTGGTGACCAACCTTCTCAAGATCGCCGTCAAGGGTCTCGGCGGAACCAGCCGCCCCGGGCAGGTCCAGATGGCCGAGGCCGTCGCCTCCGCCTTCGAGACCGGCCAACACCTGGCTGTGCAGGCCGGCACCGGCACCGGCAAGTCACTGGCCTATCTGGTGCCGTCGATCGCGCGCGCACTGCAGACCGAACAACCCGTGGTGGTGTCGACGGCCACCATCGCGCTGCAACGCCAGCTCGTCGATCGTGATCTGCCACGGCTGGTGAATTCGCTGGCCGACGCGCTGCCCCGCAAACCCACTTTCGCACTGCTCAAGGGACGCGGAAATTACCTATGTCTGAACAAGATCCACAGCGGCGCGGCGGCAGAGCCGTCAGATACCCTCCCCCAGGACGAGCTGTTCTCCCCCATGGCCGTCAGCGCCATGGGCCGCGACGTCCAGCGGCTGACCGAATGGTCTTCGGACACCGAGACCGGTGATCGCGACGAGCTCACCCCTGGGGTACCGGACCGATCCTGGTCTCAGGTCAGCGTCTCGGCCCGGGAATGTATCGGGGTGTCGCGGTGTCCGTTCGGCACCGACTGCTTCGCCGAGCGGGCGCGGGAAAAGGCCGGGGCCGCCGACGTCGTCGTCACCAATCACGCATTGCTGGCCATCGATGCGCTGTCCGATTTCTCGGTGCTGCCCGAGTACGAGCTGCTGGTGGTCGACGAGGCGCATGAACTGGCCGACCGGGTCACCGGGGTGGCCACCGGTGAGTTGTCGCCGACGTCGATGGCGGTGGCACACCGCCGGATGGCCCGGTTGGTGGATGACGAACTGGCCCAACGCTTCGAGGCGGCGGTCGCGACGTTGTCCTCATTGCTGCACGAGGTCGACGCCGGCCGCATCGATGTTCTCGACGAGGAGTTGGGCACTTATCTGACCGCACTACGCGATGCGGCCAACGCCGCACGCACGGCCATCGACACCACACCCAGTGATCCCCAGGCGGCGTCGGCACGCACCGAAGCGGTCACCGCGCTCAGTGACGTCAGCGATACCGCCACCCGGATCCTCACCTCGTTCGTCCCACCGATTCCCGACCGCCTCGACGTGGTCTGGGTGGAACAGCCTGATCCCCCCAGCACCGGAGCCGCGCCGCGCACCGGGGCGCGGACCATGCTGCGGGTGGCCCCGATGTCGGTCTCCGGGCTGCTGCGCACCAGGCTGTTCGCCAACACCACCGCGGTGTTGACCTCGGCCACGCTCACCCTGGGCGGCAACTTCGACGCCATGGCCCGCAATTGGGGTTTGGGCGGTTACGGCGACGACGCCGAATCCGCCAAACCGGGATGGCGGGGCCTGGATGTCGGCTCACCGTTCGACCATGCCAAATCGGCAATCCTGTACGTGGCCAAGCATTTACCGCCACCTGGACGGGACGGCACCGACACCCGCACCTTGGACGAGATCGAGGGCCTGATCACCGCGGCCGGGGGCCGCACCCTGGGCCTGTTCTCCTCGATGCGGGCGGCCAGGGCGGCCGCCGAGGTGATGCGCACCCGGTTGTCCACCCCGGTGCTCTGCCAGGGAGACGACACCACTTCGGCTCTGGTACAACAGTTTTCCGACGATCCCGAGACGTCATTGTTCGGCACCCTGTCGCTGTGGCAAGGGGTGGACGTACCGGGCCCGTCGTTGTCGCTGGTGCTGATCGACCGCATTCCGTTTCCCCGCCCCGACGACCCGTTGCTGACCGCCCGGCAACGGGCGATCAGTGCCCACGGCGGCAACGGCTTCATGGCAGTCGCCGCCAACCATGCCGCGCTGCTGCTCGCCCAGGGCACCGGCCGGCTGTTGCGCCACACCGATGATCGCGGCGTCATCGCCGTGCTGGACTCCCGGTTGGCCACCGCGCGCTACGGCGGCTATCTGCGGTCGTCATTGCCACCGTTCTGGTCCACCACCGACCCCGACCGGGTGCGTCAGTCGCTGCGGCGGCTGCGCGGCGCGGCCGGATAACCCGACTTCACCACGCTCGGTTAACTAGTCTGTGCGGCAATGACCCGCGCAGATGGTTGCAGCCGCCCGAGTGCACCGGAAGGCAGCGAGATGAGCAGACGCGCACTGGTCGCCATCGCCCTCGCGGTGAGCATGGCGCTGGCCGGCTGTTCCGCGCTGGTCGTCGGGACGCCGGTGTCGGTGTTCAACGATCCCTTCTCGGTGGCCGGTATGCCTGCCACCGACGGCGCCAGCGGCCTGCGGCCCGATGCCGCCGAGCCCACCCGCACCGTGAAGAACACCGACGGCGGTGCGATGGACGAACTGGCGGCCGGGGCGGTCAGCGATCTCGAAGAGTTCTGGTCCGCCGTGTACTCGGAGGCATTCGACGGCGAATTCGAACCGGTGCGCGCGCTGATCTCCTGGGACGCCGAGAGTTTCGACGGCGACTTCTGCGGAATGGAGACCTACGGACTGGTCAACGCCGCGTTCTGCAAACCGGACCGCACCATCGGCTGGGATCGGGGCGTGCTGATCCCCGGCCTGCGCCGGCAGAACGGCGACATGGGGGCCGTCATGGTGTTGGCCCACGAATACGGGCACGCGATCGGGCAACAGGCCGGGCTGACCAACCGCAATACTCCCACCCTGGTCGCCGAGCAACAGGCCGACTGCCTGGCGGGCGCCTACATGCGGTGGGTGGCCCAGGGCGATTCCCCCCGGTTCACTCTCAACACCGGCGACGGGCTCAACAACCTGCTGGCCGCCGTGATCGCGTTTCGCGATCCGTTGCTCACCGAGGCCGAGGCCAGATACGGCATCGACGAACACGGGTCGGCGTTCGAACGGGTCTCGGCGTTTCAGTTCGGCTTCACCGACGGGCCCGCGGCCTGTGCGGCCATCGACGTCAAGGAGATCGACCAGCGGCGCGGCGAGCTTCCGGTCCTGTTACCCGAGAACCAAAGTGGCGATCTGGACATCACCGAACGGTGGGTCCGCTCGATGGTCGACGCCCTCAACATCGTGTTCGAACCGGCCGAACCCCCGACGCTCAGTTTCCGGGCCGATGCCGCCGTCGACTGCCCGAGCGCGCGACCCAGCCCCCCGGTCTCCTACTGTCCGGACACCAACGCTCTTGTGGTCGATCTCGCCGAACTACAGGTCCTGGCCGCGCCACCGGACGACTTCGGTACCGGTGGGCTGGCCGGCGGAGACAACAACGCCTACTCGGTGCTGATCTCGCGCTACATGCTGGCACTGCAGCACGCCCGAGGTCTCGTGCTCGACAATGCGGAGGCCGCCCTGCGCACGGCCTGCCTGACCGGGGTGGCCACCGCCAGGATGATCAAGCCGGTACGGCTGCCCAACGGCGACACGATTCTGTTGACCGCCGGTGATGTCGACGAGGCGGTGTCGGGCATCCTCACCAACGGGCTGGCGGCCAGTGACGTCAACGGCGAGTCGGTGCCCTCGGGCTTCGCCCGCATCGACGCCTTTCGGGTCGGCATACTCGGGGACGAGGAGCGCTGCCTGCGGCGGTTCGCCTGACGCGGCCTGCCGACCCGGCTCACACCACCTTCGTAGTGCCGTACCAGGCCAGCACCGCTTCGGACTCATCGGTCGAGCGGGTCAGCACAGCGTAGGACCGAATGAACGACTGCCCGACGCAACCGTCGATCTTCACCCGGAAGTTGCTGATCATCACCCACGGTTCGGTGCCCTTGAACTCTTTTTCCACCACCGGCACAAGGTTGATCAGCCCGGGTTTGAGCCCGACGGTGATGCCGCCGCCGATGTTCGCCCCGACCCCCGGCAGGATGCCCTCGGGCCAGGGCGAGATCACGTCGGTGCCGAGAATTCCGATGGAGCTGTTGAGTCCGGCGGTGCCGGTCAACGCGACGCCGTTGGACGTGCTCATGTCGATGCCGCAACCGATCTGGTAGCCGGCCTCCAACGTGCCGCGCGGCTCCTCACCGTTATCGGGTCCGGTCATCGCACCGCGGTAGGTTCCGCCGACGACGTATTCCCGTGACGACACCGCGGTGGTCAGTGGTGGCACCGCGGCCTGCGTCTCCTCGCCGGCCGACACCGTCAGCTCCCAGCCGTCGGGAGTCTTGAGCACAGCCGGCGGGGTCGACTCGACGAGGTCGGCGGGGCCGGGTTCACCTGGGGCGGGCACCACGCCGGCGGCCACCTCGCTGTCGGGAGGGATCACGGGCTCGGCCCAGGCCCGCGCCTCCGAGGCCAAACAGGCCACAAACACGGCGGTCAGCAGTCCGAACGAGCGAATCAACACCGGCGGCCTCTCGTTACAGTTCCGGCCGGAAACGTATCGCCACGTTCCCGGAAGAACAAGATTGCCTATGTGCTTACCCGAACGTTGTCACCGCCGATCACTCAGGTCGGCATTTTCAGTACGTAGCCACATTCCAGCGCCACCCAACAGGCACCGTCGGGACCGATCGCCAGCCCGTGCGGTTCGCTGTCGGGCGGGAGGTCGATGGTCACCACCTCGCCGTCACCGCTGATGCGGGCGATCTGGTCGGCACCCCACAGGCTGACCCACACGCCGTCGGTCGGGTCGGCAACCACGGCATGCGGTTTGCCCGGTAGGTCGAGTTCCTGGATGGCGTCATGCATCGGGATCCGGCCCACCTTGTCGGCGAGGATCTCGGTGAACCACACCGCATCGTCGTGGGTCGCCGTGATCCCCACCGGACCGGCTGCGGCAGTGGGCAATTCGCGCACGGTGACCTTCCCCTCGGCGGTCAGGCGGCCCACCGAACCCGACTCGTTGAGGGTGAACCACAGCGCGTCGTCGGGCCCTTTGGTGATCATCGACGGCATGCCGCCGACCACGGCCTGGCACGTGATCTCCCCGTCCATGCCGATCCTGCCGATCTCGCCCGACGACGTCGTGGTGAACCACATCGCCCCGTCGGGACCGGCGACGAGGCCGTACGGCCCACTGCCCGCGGGCAATTCGAAGGAACTCAATGCACCGCCGGTGGTGATCCGGCCGATCCGGTCGTCGCCGTACCGGGTGAACCACAACGCCCCATCGGGCCCGGCCGCGACGATCGTCGGCCGCGCGCCCTCGGCGACCGGATAAGTGGTGACCTCACCGGTTTCGGTCACCCTGGCCACCGCGCCGCTGTGCACGAGCGTCACCCACATCGCACCGTCGCTTCCGGCAGCCAGTGCGTACGGTCCGCCGTCGACCTTCACTTTCAGCGCCTTGCTCACGCCAGCGCCACCAGCCCCAGTTCGTTGTCGGCCGTCAACAGCCGATGGTGCGGCAGCACGCGCACGGTGTAGCCCACCGACCCGGCGACCGGCAGCGGAGTGCTGGTCGAGAACAGCTCCGCACCGCCCTCGGCCGAACCGACGTACGTCATCGGCACCGTCACCGGGTTGACGATCACATCACCGGCGTCCACCCGGCCCAGCACGGCCTGCACGGCGACCTCCTCGGGCCGCAGTCCGCCCAACAGCACGGTGGCGGTCAGGGTCAACTCTGAGCCCAGCAGCGGGGTGTCGGGCAGACCGTAACTGTCCACATCGGTGATCTGGACCTTCGGCCAGGCCTCCTGCGCGCGGCGGCGGTAATCGGCCAGTTCCCGGGCCGCCCCGAACGGCTCCCCCGATGCCGCCTCGACCGTCTGGCGCAGCGACAACGCCGCAGGCAGGTAGTACTTCTCGGTGTAGTCACGCACCATGCGCGACGCCAACACCTTGGGCCCCAGCACCTGCAGCGTGTGGCGCACCATCTCCACCCAGCGCATCGGCACGCCGTGCTCGTCGCGCTCGTAGAACTTGGGCGTGACGGCATGCTCGAGCAGGTCGTAAAGCGCAGCAGCCTCCAGGTCGTCGCGACGCGCCTCGTCGTCCACCCCGTCGGCGGTCGGGATCTCCCAGCCGTTCTCGCCGTCGTACCACTCGTCCCACCAGCCGTCGCGGATCGAGAGGTTCAGTCCGCCGTTGAGCGCGCTCTTCATCCCCGAGGTGCCGCAAGCCTCAAGCGGCCGCAACGGATTGTTCAGCCAGACGTCGCAGCCCCAGTACAGCAACCGGGCCATCGACATGTCGTAGTCCGGCAGGAACGCGATCCGGTGGCGTACCTCCGGCCGATCGGCGAACCGCACGATCTGCTGGATCAGCGCCTTGCCGCCGTCGTCGGCGGGGTGCGACTTGCCCGCCACGATCAGCTGTACGGGCCTCTCCTCATCCAGCAAGAGCTTCTCCAGCCGATGGGGGTCGCGCAACATCAGCGTCAACCGCTTGTAGGTGGGCACCCGGCGGGCGAATCCGACGGTGAGCACCGATGGATCGAAAGCGGTTGCGATCCAGCCCAGTTCAGCTTCGGATGCGCCACGCTCCAACCAGGAACGGCGCAGGCGCTCACGCACGTCGGCGATCAGCGTCTCGCGCAGCTGCGAGCGAATCCACCACAGGTGGCCCGGATCGACCTGCTGCAACCGCTCCCAGACCGCCGGTTCGGCAGCTTCCGAACCGATCAACTCACGACCGAGCTCAAGCCATTGAGGAGCAGCCCAGGTGGGCGCATGCACACCGTTGGTGATCGATCCGATCGGCACCTCGGCCGAGTCGAACCCCGGCCACAGATCGTTGAACATCTGCCGGCTGACCCGGCCGTGGAGCAGCGATACCCCGTTGGCGCGCTGGGCAAGTCGCAGACCCATGTGTGCCATGTTGAATTTCGACGGGTCGTCCTCGGCGCCGAACGCCACTACCCGATCCAGCGGCACCCCGGGTAGCAACCGGGAATCGGCCGGGCCACGCGACTCGTACTCGTCGCGCGAACGCTCGTCGGCCGGACCGCCGAAGTAGCGTTTGACCATCTCCACCGGGAACCGGTCGATGCCCGCGGGCACCGGGGTGTGCGTGGTGAACACGGTCGAGGACCGCACCACGGTCAGTGCGGTGTCGAAATCCAAACCGGCCGAGACCAGTTCGCGAATCCGCTCCAACCCCAAGAAGCCGGCATGGCCCTCGTTCATGTGGAACACCTCGGGCGAGGGCAGGTCCTCCAGGTCGATGAATGCCCGGATGGCCCGGATGCCACCGATCCCGGCCAGGATCTCCTGCCGGATCCGGTGTTCCTGATCACCGCCGTAGAGCCGGTCGGTCACGCCACGCAGGTCGTGCTCGTTCTCGGGGATGTCGGAATCGAGCAGCAGCAACGGAACCCGGCCCACCTGGGCGATCCACACCCGTGCCCGCAGGTCGCGTGAATCGGGCAGCGCCAGTTCCACCAGCACCGGATCGCCGGCGGCGTCGCTGAGCAGACGCAGCGGAAGCCCCTGCGGATCCAGGGACGGATAGTTCTCGTGCTGCCAGCCGTCGGCGGTCAGAGACTGCCGGAAGTACCCCGAGCGGTAGTACAGACCCACTGCGATCAACGGCAGACCGAGATCCGACGCGGATTTCAAGTGGTCGCCGGCCAGGATGCCCAGACCACCGGAGTAGTTGGGCAGCACCCCGGCCACACCGAACTCCATCGAGAAGTAAGCGATACCTTTCGGCATCTGCTGTCCTTCGGCCTGTTGTTGCTGGTACCACAGCGGCCGGCTCAGATAGTTGTCCAGGTCTGCGGCCAACTCGTCGAGGGCGGCAAGGAACGCCTCGTCGCCCGCCAGTTCGTCGAGCCGTTGCGGGCTGACCGCCCCGAGCAACGCCACCGGATCACCGTTGCTCTGCTGCCACAGGTCTGGATCGAGGACGGCGAAGAGATCCTGAGTGGGTTTGTGCCAGGACCAGCGCAGGTTGATCGACAGCCGTTCCAACGCCGCCAGACGTTCGGGGAGGTGCGCGCGGACAGTGAACCGTCTCAGGGCTTTCACGCGATCCAACCTTACTGACAAATCGGGTTCGCGCAGTCCTGAGCGATAGCACCGTGCTCTTGACCCCCGCGAGGTTGGGCGGCCCACTACGGTGGGTATCAGACGCGACAAGGCAAGTGAACGAGTGACTGCCGCTTGACCGTGACGACGTGAGGAGTGGATGGGTGGCCGGTCGTATCGGAATCGATGATGTCGCGCCTGTGGTTTTGGGCGGGCAATTCCCGGCAAAAGCCGTCGTGGGCGAGGTGGTGCCGGTTCGGGCCACAGTGTGGCGGGAAGGCCACGACGCCGTATCGGCCACCCTGGTGGTGCGGTACCTGGGCACCGATTACCCGCGGCTGGCCACCGGGCCGGGCACCGCACCGCTGCCGGTCCCCATCGACACGGTGCTGTCGACCACTGTGTCGTCGGACAACGCCGCGGGGCAGTCTTCCCCGCGCATCAAGCCACAGGCACTGCCGATGGTTCAAGGCGACGTCCCCGACGTCTTTCACGGCCAGTTCACCCCCGACAGCGTCGGCCTGTGGACCTACCGGGTCGACGGCTGGGGAGATCCCCTGGCCACCTGGCGACACGCGGTCGAGGCCAAGCTGGGCGCCGGCCAGAGTGAGGCCGAACTGTCCAACGACCTGCTGATCGGGGCGCGTCTGCTCGAACGTGCCGCCGCCGGGACACCCCGCAAACTGCGCGATCCGCTGATCGAGGCGGCCGCGGCCCTGCGAACCCCCGGTGACCCGTTCCTGCGCGCAGGCATGGCGTTGTCCGATGAGGTCACCGAACTGCTCGAGCAGTACCCGCTGCGCGAATTGGTCACCCGCGGTGAGCAATACGGCGTCTGGGTGGACCGGCCGCTGGCCCGGTTCTCCTCGTGGTACGAGATGTTCCCGCGGTCCACCGGCGGCTGGGACGAGGCCGGGCATCCGGTGCACGGGACCTTCGCCACCGCTGCCGAGCAGCTGCCCCGCATCGCCCGCATGGGGTTCAACATCGTCTACCTGCCGCCCATCCACCCCATCGGCAAGGTGCACCGTAAAGGCCGCAACAACGCCGTCACCGCCGGGCCGGGCGACGTCGGATCGCCATGGGCCATCGGCAGTGACGAGGGCGGCCACGACGCCGTGCACCCGGCCCTGGGCACGATCGAGGACTTCGACGCGTTCGTCGGCGCCGCGCGCAGCGAAGGCATCGAGGTCGCACTCGACCTGGCGCTGCAGTGCGCGCCGGATCATCCGTGGGCTGCGGCGCACCCGGAATGGTTCACGGTGCTGCCCGACGGCACCATCGCCTACGCCGAGAACCCACCCAAGAAGTACCAGGACATCTACCCGCTGAACTTCGACAACGACCCGGCCGGGCTCTACCACGAGGTACTGCGGGTGGTCCGGTTCTGGATCTCGCACGGGGTCAAGGTCTTTCGCGTCGACAACCCCCACACCAAACCGCCCAACTTCTGGGTCTGGTTGATCGCCGAGGTGAAGAACGAAGACCCGGACGTGCTGTTTCTGTCCGAGGCGTTCACCCGCCCGGCACGCCTCTACGGTCTGGCCAAACGTGGCTTCACCCAGTCCTACAGCTACTTCACCTGGCGCACCGCCAAATGGGAGCTCACGGAGTTCGGCAACGAGATCGTCGAAAATGCCGACAGTGCCCGGCCCAGCCTGTGGGTCAACACCCCCGACATCCTCCACGAGTCACTGCAACACGGCGGCCCCGGCATGTTCGCCATCCGCGCGGTACTGGCCACCACCATGAGCCCGTCGTGGGGCATGTATTCCGGCTTCGAGCTGTTCGAGCACCGGGCGGTCCGCGAAGGCAGCGAGGAGTACCTGGACTCCGAGAAGTACGAGCTGCGGCCCCGCGACTTCGCGGCCGCGCTGGCCGAGGGACGCTCCCTTGAGCCGTTTGTCACGCGCCTCAACGAGATCCGCCGGCTGCACCCGGCGCTGCGGCAGCTCCGCACGCTCACCTTCCACCACGTCGACAACGACGCGCTCCTGGCCTACAGCAAGTTCGACCCGACCACCGGGGACACCGTGCTGGTGGTGGTAACGCTCAACGCCTTCAGCCCGGAACAGGCCACATTGTGGTTGAACATGGAGGCGTTGGGTATGGAATCGCATGACCGGTTCTGGGTACGCGACGAGATCACCGGCGAGGAATACCAGTGGGGACAGTCGAATTACGTTCGGATCGACCCTGCCAAGGCGGTGGCGCATGTGCTGAACATGCCGCTCGTACCCTATGAGCACCGACTGGGCTTGCTACGCAGGGAATGAGAACAAGATGACGAGAAGCAATCAACTCAGCGACGTGCATCTGCGGCCCGACCCATCAGACATCCAGCGACTGGTGATCGGTGAGCACCACGACCCGCATTCGGTGTTGGGCGCGCACGAATACCCGGGTCAGACCGTCATCCGGGCCTACCGGCCCCACGCCGCCAAGGTCGTGGCAGTGATCGGTGGTGAGCGTCACCCCCTGCAGCACATCGAATCCGGGCTGTTCGCGGTGGCCGTCCCGTTCACCAATCTGGCCGACTACCGCCTGGAGATCAGCTATCCGGGCCCCGACGACACGCTTTTCACCCACACCACCGCCGACGCCTACCGGTTCCTGCCCACGCTCGGCGAACTCGATCTGCACCTGTTCGCCGAAGGACGTCACGAACGGTTGTGGGAGATCCTCGGCGCCCATCCACGCAGTTTCACCACCCCGGACGGGGTCGTGGAGGGTGTTTCGTTCGCGGTGTGGGCGCCGAATGCCAAGGGTGTCAGCGTCATCGGCGACTTCAACCACTGGGACGGCAACGAGGCGCAGATGCGCGTGCTCGGCTCGTCCGGGGTCTGGGAGTTGTTCTGGCCCGGCTTTTCCACCGACGGCCTGTACAAGTTCCGCATCCACGGCGCAGGCGGGGTCACCACCGACCGGGCCGACCCGATGGCGTTCGCCACCGAGGTTCCCCCGCAAACCGCCTCCCGGGTCACCAGCAGCTCCTACACCTGGAACGACGAGGACTGGATGATCCGCCGGGCCGCGCAGAACCCGGTGTTCGAGCCGATGAGCACCTACGAAGTGCACCTGATGTCCTGGCGGCCGGGCCTGAGTTACCGGCAGCTGGCCACCGAGTTGACCGAATACGTTGTGGAACAAGGCTTCACCCACGTCGAGTTGCTCCCGGTCGCCGAGCACCCGTTCGGTGGTTCCTGGGGTTATCAGGTCACGTCCTACTACGCGCCGACCTCGCGGCTCGGAACCCCGGACGATTTCCGGTACCTGGTCGATGCACTACACCAGGCCGGAGTCGGGGTGATCGTCGACTGGGTCCCCGCCCACTTCCCCAAAGACGCCTGGGCGCTGGGCCGGTTCGACGGCACCCCGCTCTACGAACACTCCGACCCCCGGCGCGGCGAGCAGCTCGACTGGGGCACCTACGTTTTCGACTTCGGCCGGCCCGAGGTGCGCAACTTCCTCGTCGCCAACGCGCTGTACTGACCCCTTCGCCGAACAGACACAAACCCGTACTTTTTCGCCGGAAAAGGTACGGGTTTGTGTCTGTTCGCGGGGAAAGCGTGAGCCTCAGGCCGGCTCGAACCACAGCATCGCCAGCGGCGGCAGCACCATCACCGCCGACGCCGGACGGCCGTGCCACGGTTCGTCGGTGGCTTGCACCGCGCCCATGTTGCCGATGCCCGCGCCGTTGTAGATGGTCGCGTCGGTGTTGAGCACTTCGCGCCACTCACCGGCATGCGGGAGCCCGAGCCGATATTCGCTGTGCTCACTGCCGGCGAAGTTCACCACGCAGGCCAGCACCGAACCGTCGGCGCCGAACCGCAGGAAGCTCAGCACGTTGTTGGCCGAGTCGTTGGCGTCGATCCAGGAGTAGCCCTCGGGGCTGGTGTCGCGGCTCCACAACGCCGGATGGCGCCGGTAGATCCCGTTGAGATCCTGGACCAGTCGCTGCACGCCGCCGGAGAACCCCTGCTCGTCCAGCTGGAACCAATCCAGCCCGCGTTCCTCGGACCATTCGGCGCGCTGCCCGAACTCCTGGCCCATGAACAGCAACTGCTTACCCGGATGCGCCCACTGGTAGGCCAGCAGGCTGCGCAGCCCGGCGGCCTTGGCGTGGTCGTCGCCGGGCATCCGCCCCCACAGCGTGCCCTTGCCGTGGACGACCTCGTCGTGGCTGATCGGCAACACATAGTTCTCGCTGAACGCGTACAGCATCGAGAACGTCATCTCGTGATGGTGATAGCTGCGGTGCACCGGGTCATGGCTGACGTAATCGAGCGTGTCGTTCATCCAGCCCATGTTCCACTTCATCGAAAAACCAAGGCCACCAAGGTTTGTCGGACGGGTGACGCCGGGCCAGGAGGTGGATTCCTCGGCGATCGTGACGATGCCCGGGTTCGCCTTGTGCACGGTGGCGTTCATCTCCTGCAGGAACTGCACTGCCTCCAGGTTCTCCCGGCCGCCGTAGATGTTGGGTGTCCAACCCCCTTCGGGGCGGGAGTAGTCGAGGTAGAGCATCGAGGCGACGGCGTCCACCCGCAGCCCGTCGACGTGATACTCCTGCAGCCAGTACAGCGCGTTGGCGACGAGGAAGTTGCGCACCTCGGGCCGGCCGAAGTCGAAAACGTAGGTGCCCCAGTCGAG
>NZ_LZJD01000103.1:0-701 GCF_001666875.1 Mycobacterium sp. E802 | reverse complement strand
GCGTCGAGCAGATCGAACGTGGTGCGCGCCGCCTGACCCACAACCGGTACGACGCCGAAGACCTCGTGCAGGAGACACTTCTCAAGGCCTACAGCGGTTTTCACACGTTCAAGCCAGGATCGAATGCGCGCGCATGGCTGTTTCGGATCATGTACAACAACTGGATCAACAGCTATCGCGCCCGCCAACGCGCCGTGGGTGAGCAACTGTGTGAAGACATCACCGATTGGCAGGTGTCCGCCGAGGGGCGGCATACATCTTCGGGTTTGCGGTCAGCGGAAGTGGAAGCGCTCGAAGCGATGCGCGACGACGACATCGCGGACGCACTGGACGCGATCCCTGCGGCCAACCGGATGACCGTGTACTTCGCCGACGTCGCGTGCTTCCGGTACAAGGAGATCGCTGAGCTCATGGACATTCCGGTTGGCACTGTGATGTCGAGGTTGCACCGGGCGCGTCGCAATCTGCGTAAGCTGCTCGCCGAAACTGCGGTTGCCAGAGGGTATCTGGCCCGGAGTCAGGACAACGGCACGGCAGCCTGAACCTTACCGGCGTCGCGGCCGATGCCACGGTCCCGGGCCACGTCGGCGAGCAACTCCCGCAGCCGCTTTCGTCCGCGGGCCAGTCGGGACATCACGGTTCCGACGGGTGTGCCCATCAGGGCGGCGATTTCGCGGTAGTGGTAGCCCTCGACGTCGGCG
>NZ_LZJD01000102.1:0-1209 GCF_001666875.1 Mycobacterium sp. E802 | reverse complement strand
GGCTGCGCCGCACGAAGGTCTTGACCGGTTCGGCCGGACGCGGCGCCGACGCCGACGCCTCACCCGCCGGAATCGACATGTCCAGCCGGGTCTCGATGCGTTCGATGCGCTGCAGCAGCGCCGACTCGGTGTCATGCGCCGAGGGCAGCAGTAATCGCGCGCACACCACTTCCAGCAGCAGCCGCGGGGCGGTGGCACCACGCATCTCGCCGAGCCCGGCGTGCACCACCTCGGCATAGCGGGTCAGCGTGGCCGCTCCGAGCTTGGCGGCCTGCTCACGCATCCGTTCCAAGACGTCGGTCGGGGCGTCGACCACACCACGAGTGACCGCGTCAGGCACGGCCTGCAGCACGATCAAGTCGCGGAAGCGCTCCAGCAGATCGGTGGCGAAGCGTCGGGGATCGTGACCGGCGTCGATCACGGACTCCACCGCACCGAACAGGGCAGCCGCATCGCCGGCGGCCAAGGCCTCGACCGCGTCGTCGATGAGCGCCATGTCGGTGGCGCCCAGCAGGGCCAGCGCCCGTTGATACGTGATGTGGCTGCCGTTGGCCCCCTGCTCGGAGCCGGCCAACAGCTGATCGAGCACCGACAGGGTGTCGCGGGGTGAACCCCCGCCGGCGCGGATGACCAGCGGGTACACCGCGTCATCAACGGTCACGTTCTCGTCGCCACAGATTCTCTCCAGCAGCGGCCGCATGGTGCGCGGGGCCAACAGCCGGAACGGGTAGTGATGCGTGCGCGACCGGATGGTCGGCAGCACCTTCTCCGGCTCGGTGGTGGCGAAGACGAAGATCAGGTGCTCGGGCGGCTCCTCGACGATCTTGAGCAGCGCGTTGAAGCCGGCCGTGGTGACCATGTGCGCCTCGTCGACGATGAAGATCCGGTACCGCGACTGGGCCGGCGCGTAGAACGCCCGGTCCCGCAATTCACGGGTGTCGTCCACACCGCCGTGGCTGGCCGCGTCGAGCTCGACGACGTCGACGTTGCCCGGACCGTTCGGCGCCAATGCGACGCACGAATCGCACACCCCACACGGTGTGGGCGTGGGCCCCTGCTCGCAGTTGAGCGAGCGGGCCAGGATGCGGGCCGAGGAGGTCTTGCCGCAGCCGCGCGGCCCGGAGAACAGATACGCGTGGTTGATCCGGTTCGCTGTCAGCGCAGTCGATAGCGGCTCGGTGACATGTTCCTGGCCAACGACTTCCGCGA
>NZ_LZJD01000101.1:0-8965 GCF_001666875.1 Mycobacterium sp. E802 | reverse complement strand
TGCCGGCATCCGCCGCGCGTTTCGGACGGGTACCCGATGTTCCCGACTATTAGCGACAACTCAGCGACAATCGCCACACGGACAACCCGCGCCTCACCAAACCCATTGTCGCTGATGATATTTGACACTCTGGGCTCATTGGCCTCTTGAACATCACCAGTCCAACGTCCGCATGCGAGCGACTGTGTCGCTGATAGCTGGACATGCCCAATTCTGCGACAGATGAGGAAATAAGAGCCTCAACTGACGTAAGTAAACACCGAGGTCGGGGCGAACGGTGCCTATGGTGCTCAAGTGGCGATTGTCGCTGAGTTGTCGCTAATAGTCGGGAACATCGGGTACCCGTCCGAAACGCGCGGCGGATGCCGGCAGCGGGCCCGAAACGACAGCACCCCGCGCGCCCGAGGCCCGCGGGGTGTTGCCTTACTCGTCGGTCAGCCGATCAGGCTTCCAAGTCGAACCGGTCGGCGTCCATCACCTTGGTCCATGCCGCGACGAAGTCCTTGACGAACTTCTCCTTGGAATCGTCCTCGGCGTAGACCTCGGCCAGGGCCCGCAGTTGCGAGTTCGAGCCGAACAGCAGGTCGACGCGGCTGGCGGTCCACTTCGGCGAGCCGCTGGCCCGGTCGACGCCGACGTAGGTGCCGTCGTCGGCCGGTGCCGGGGCCCACTTGGTGCCCATGTCGGTGAGGTTGACGAAGTAGTCGTTGGTCAGCTGACCCTTGCGGTCCGTCAGCACCCCGAGATCGGAACCGCCATGGTTGGCGCCCAGCACCCGCAGACCACCGATCAGCACCGTCATCTCCGGAGCCGACAGGCCGAGCAGGTTGGCCCGGTCGATCAGCCGGTATTCGGCCGGCAGGCTGTCACCCTTGGCCACGAAGTTGCGGAAGCCGTCGCCCTTGGGTTCGAGGTAGGCGAACGAATCGACGTCGGTCTGCTCCTGGGTGGCGTCGCCGCGGCCCGAGGTGAAGGGCACCGCGACGTCGAAACCGGCGTCCTTGATCGCCCTTTCGAGGCCGACGACACCGCCGAGCACCACCAGGTCGGCGAAGGACACCTCGATGTTCGAGGCGGTCTGGATCTCCTCGAGCTTGCCGATCACCTGGGCCAGCTCGTCGGGTTCGTTGACCTCCCAGCCGAGCTGAGGCTGCAGCCGGATCCGGCCGCCGTTCGCGCCGCCACGCATGTCACTGGAGCGGTACGAGGCCGCCGCCTTCCACGCGGTGTCGATCAGCTGCTGGGTGGTCAGACCCGACTCCGCGATCGCCGCCTTGAGGGTGGCGACATCGGCGTCGGACAGCGGCTTGCCGGCCGGGATGATGTCCTGCCACAGCCAGGTCTGCTCGGGCACGAGCGGACCGAGGTAGCGGGTCACCGGGCCCATGTCGCGGTGGATCAGCTTGAACCAGGCCTTCGCGTATTCCTGCGCCAGCTCCTCGGGGTGATCCAGCCAGCGGCGGGTGATCTCCCCGTAGATCGGGTCGAACCGCATCGACAGGTCGGTGGTGAGCATGGCGGGGTGGGTCTTGCCGGTGCCCTGCGCCCGCGGCACCGAGTTGGCCCAGCCGTTGTCCTTGGGCCGCCACTGGTTTGCGCCCTGCGGGCTCTTGAATAGCTCCCACTCGTTGCTGTAGAGGATCTCCAGGAAGCTGTTGTCCCACTTGGTGGGGGTGTGGGTCCAGGTCACCTCCAGGCCGCTGCTGACGGTGTCGTTGCCGAGACCAGGGTTGGCCCAGCCCAGCCCCATCTGCTCGAGCGGGGCGGCCTCGGGCTCGACGCCGTTCTCGATGTCGGTGGCACCGTGGGTCTTTCCGAAGGTGTGCCCGCCGACGATCAGGGCGGCGGTCTCCACGTCGTTCATCGCCATGCGGCCGAAGGTCTCGCGGATGTCGATGGCGGCGGCCAGGTAGTCCGGATTTCCTTCGGGGCCTTCGGGATTGACGTAGATCAAGCCCATGTGGCTGGCGCCCAGCGGGTTCTCGAGCTTGGTCCGGTCACCGTCGGAGCCGGCGTAGCGGTCCTGCGATCCCAGCCACTCGGCCTCGGCGCCCCAGTAGATGTCCTCCTCGGGCTCCCAGTAATCCGGGCGACCGAACGCGAAACCGGCCGTCTTGAAACCCATGTGCTCCATGGCCCGGTTGCCGGCGTACACGATCAGGTCGGACCAGGACAGCTTCTTGCCGTACTTCTTCTTGATCGGCCAGAGCAGACGGCGCGCCTTGTCCAGGCTCACGTTGTCCGGCCAGCTGTTCAGCGGGGCGAAGCGCTGCATGCCGCGTCCGCCGCCGCCCCGGCCGTCCTCGACCCGGTAGGTGCCCGCGGCGTGCCAGGCCATCCGGACGAAAAGCGGTCCGTAGTGCCCGAAGTCGGCCGGCCACCACTCCTGGGAATCGGTCAGCAGGGCGTCGAAATCGCGGGCCAACTCGTCGACATCGAGGGTCTTGACGGCCTCGCGGTAGTCGTACCCCTCGTCCATCGGATCGATGGCCGGCGGGTTCTTCTGCAGGATCTTGAGGTTCACTGCATTGGGCCACCAGTCGCGGTTGCTCCCACCCTCGACGGGCGGCTTGATCCGCATGGGACAGCCGGTTTCGGCGGGTTCCGTCTGAGATTCACCGATCGGGGGATGGGTTTCGGCTTCAGTCATGGCAATCCTTTCCGGGGCTGGCGGGTTAAGGGTTTATCCAGTTGGAGCAGTGGAACATTCGGGGCACAGGCCCCAATAGATGACCTCGGCTTCGTCGATCTCGAAACCGTGGTCTGTCGACGCGGTCAGGCATGGGGCCGACCCGGCCGCGCAGTCGACATCGGCTATCGCGCCACACGATCGGCACACGACGTGGTGGTGGTTGTCGCCGATGCGAGATTCGTACCGAGCCACCGAGCCCGACGGTTGGATGCGCCGTACCAGCTGGGCTGCGGTGAGGGCGTGCAACGAGTCATAGACGGCTTGATGGGAAACCTCGGGCAGTTCCTCACGTACCGCACGGATGATCGTGTCGGTGTCGGCGTGTGGATGGGCAAAAACCGCGTGCAGCACCGACACTCGTGGACGGGTCACCCGCATGTCGGCACTCCGCAGCATCTGCTGGAAGTCCGAGGTCGTCGCCACGGAACCGAGTCTGGCCCGTTTTCTGGACTTAGTCAAGAATAAACTTCTCACGGCGATTCCGCTTGTGGGCCGGACCCGATCCAGCCGCACGAATTGCGCCCAGATTGCATCCAGGGACAAAATCCGAGGGAATCCTGTCCCTGGATGCAATTTCGGCGATCACACTGACCGGCCGACAGCAGCTAGACGAGCTCCAGCCGGCGGGCCATGTCCGAGACGAACAAGCCGTCGGGGTCGACCTTGCGGCGCACCGCGATCCACTCGTTGATGCGTGGGTACATGGCGTGGAACATCTCGGCCGTGGTGCGTGAGTCCTTGGCGGTGTAGAGCCTGCCCCCGAATTCCAGCACGCGCCGGTCCAATTCGGTGAGAAACTCACCGACTCCCGCCTTAACGGGGAAGTCCACGCAGACGTTCCAGCCCGGGATCGGGAAGCTCAGTGGCGCCCGGTTGCCGGGGCCGAACAGCTTGAACACGTTGAGGAACGAGTAGTGCCCGGAGCGCTGGATGTCGTAGATGATGCGCTTGAACTCGTCGACGGCCTCGGTGGGCACCACGAACTGGTACTGCGCAAAGCCCGCCGGTCCGTAGGCCCGGTTCCACTCACCAAACATGTCCAGCGGGTGGTAGAACTGCGTCAGGTTCTGCACCTTGTTGCGGTAGGTGCCCGATTTGCGGTACCAGAGCTCGCCGATCGGGCCGAAGGTGTACTTGTTGGCCAACCCGTTGGGAAACACGTCGGGCAACGTAAGTAGTTGCGGCGCATCGAATTTCAGCGGATTTTTCTGCAGCTTCTTGGGGAGCTGGTCCAGCGTCGCCAGCGAGCCCCGCGAGATCGCGGCGCGGCCGAGCTTCGGCGGGGCGCTGATCGCGTCGAACCAGGCCGACGAATAGCTGTAGTTGTCCTCGGAGCCGTCGCTGTGGAAGGCGATCGTCTCGTCGAGCGTGTGCGTGACATCGCCGTCGGCGATGAAGTAGGCCGTCTCGGTCGGCGTCATCTCGATCGTCGCGCGCAGGATGATGCCGGTCAGGCCATTGCCGCCGACGGTGGCCCAGAACAACTCGGCCTCATCGCCGTTCGGGGTGAGCTTGCGGATCTGACCGTCGGCGGTCAACAGGTCCATGCTGCGGACGTGGTTGCCGAAGCTGCCCGCGCTGTGGTGGTTCTTGCCGTGGATGTCACAGCCGATGGCCCCGCCGATGGTGACCTGGCGCGTGCCGGGAAGCACCGGCACCCACAGCCCGAGCGGTAGCGCGGCCCGCATCAACTGATCGAGGTTCACTCCACCGTCGACGTCCACCAGGCGGGTCGCGGCATCCATCGAATGGATCTGGTTGAGTTCCGACATGTCGATGACGAGCCCGCCACCGTTCTGCGCGTTGTCGCCGTAGGAGCGACCCAGACCGCGGGCGATCACACCACGGCCCTTCTGCTCGGCGGCCTGCGTGACGGCCTTGACGATCAGTTCGGGATCGCTGGTAGAGAGCACCTGTGCCACGGTCGGTGCGGTCCGGCCCCAGCCTGTCAGGCGCTTGGGAGTGGTCGGCAGATCGGTAGTCGACATCGCTAAGGAGAGTACCCGGCAGTAGCCTGCGCCCCGCCCGGTTGACGCCATGAACGCCGAGAGTGACGCCATGGTCGCTGCACCGCCCGCGGAGCAACCATGGCGTCACCCTCGCGGTCGCACACACCTCAATGCAATTTGAAGATCACTGCCCGCTGCACGATGAAGTTGATCACCGTCGCGGTGCCCTGGGCGATGATGAAGGCCACCGGGACGGCCCAGGACCGGTACTCGGCCAGATGGAGCACGAGGTGGTTGAGCCCCACCTGGACGGCGAAGGTGACCAGGTAGAGCACCCATACCGCGATGAACCGGGCGGTGCTCGGCGGCGCTTGGAAGGTCCAGCGCCGGTTGATCAGGTAAGCGGTGGTGGTTCCGGCGATGAAGCCGATCGTCTTGGCCAGGTCGACCTGTAAGCCGAAGACCTTGTAGAGCAGGACGTACAGCCCGAAGTCCACGATCGCCGAAAAGCCGCCGGTCACGATGAACCGGAACGCCTGCGTCTTGAGGTCCAGGGTCGGCGACATTACGGGCTCAGCCACTCAGGCAGCTTAGCGAGGGCACTCTTGACGCAAC
Organism: Mycobacterium sp. E802; assembly: GCF_001666875.1. Taxonomy (NCBI): domain Bacteria; kingdom Bacillati; phylum Actinomycetota; class Actinomycetes; order Mycobacteriales; family Mycobacteriaceae; genus Mycobacterium; species Mycobacterium sp. E802. The sequence continues at coordinate 3,709 of NZ_LZJD01000101.1, read as the reverse complement.
GTATCCGCCAGCACCCGGCACAACGCGTCGACCGCGGGACCGAAGGCATGCTCGGCGGGGGCTCCGAATCCGACGATGACCCCGTCGGGATCTGGGATGTCGGGTCCGGCCTGCGGATGCCGCATGATCGACAGCCCGATCAACGCGATACCGGCCTCACCGGCGCGGCGCAGGACCTCGGGTTCGGCCCCGTCGGGCAGCGTCAGCAGCATGTTGACGCCCGCCGACAGTCCACCGATGTCGAGGTCGAACCCGCTCAGCGCCTTCACCAGCGCGTCGCGGCGCCGCCGGTAGCGGTTACGCATCCGCCGGACGTGCCGGTCATAACCGCCGCTGTGGATGAAGTCGGCCAGAGTGAGCGCGGTGAGCGCATCCACGTGGTACTGCGCCCCGCCCGCGGCCGCGATCACGGGATCGATCAGCGCGTCGGGCAGCACCATCCAGCCCACCCGCATGACTTGGGCCATGCTCTTGCTGACCGAGCCGAGATACACCACCCGCTCGGGGTTCAGGGGCTGCAGCGCGCCGATCGGCTGTCGGTCGTACCGGAATTCACCGTCGTAGTCGTCGTCCACCACGTATCCATTGCTGCGCTGGGCCCAGTCGATGACCGCGGTGCGCCGCGTCGGATGCAGGGCCATGCCGAACGGGCTCTGATGCGCGGGAGTGAGTAGTACCGCCGGGGTGTCGAGGTGATCCAGATCGGTGACCACCGCACCGTGCTCGTCGACGCCGATCGGCGTGGTAGGCACGCCGAGCGCCGCGAGCGCATCGCGAAAGATGAAGAGCCCGTGGGCTTCTACTGCGATGGGCCGCGCGGTGCCCAGCACCCGACCCAACAGGTCGACGCCGTCACGCACGCCCGAACAGATGACGATCGATTCCGGAGAGGCGCGTACGCCACGGACCCGACCGAGATACTCGGCCAGGGCTTCACGCAGCGGCGCTGGTCCGCGCGGATCACCCATCCGCAGCGCCGACACCGGGGCGTTCGTGACGGCCCGGCGTGCTGACGTCAACCACGCGGACCGCGGGAACTCCGACACATCGGGGGAGCCGGGCATCAGGTTGTGCCTGGGGAGGGCGGGGACCCGCCGCGGCCGCGGGGCCTGCCGCGGGGCGGTGACCCGCGCCACCCAGGTGCCTGCACCCTGCCGGGAGGCCAGCCAGCCCTCGGCGACCAGCTCGGCATAGGCCTCGGCAACGGTGTTGCGGGCCAAACCGAGGTCGACAGCCAATGTGCGTGACGGTGGCAGCCGGGTACCGGTGCTCAACCGGCCGGTTCGGATGGCGTCCCGAAGTGCGGTGATCAGCTGGTCCCGAGCGGTGCGGCTACCCGGTTCGATCACCGCGCGCAGGTCGAGGTGCAGATCCCGACCGCCAAAATTGGCCCGCGAAGTCACGTCGATATTGAACCACCTACGCGGTATTTTCGGGCTTAGCGTAGTGGCCATGACACAGACACTCGAACTCGCCGCCGTCGACCGTCTCAAGATCTACAAGGCATCGCCGGGGCTTTACGACGCGATGATCACGCTGTCGAATGCGGCGTCCAAAGACGTCGACCCGACCATCGCCGAGCTGATCAAGATCCGCGCCTCGCAGCTGAACCGCTGCGCGTTCTGCCTCGACATGCACACCCACGACGCCCGCCAGAACGGCGAGACCCAGCAGCGGCTGTCCCTGATCGCCGCCTGGGAGGAAGCCGGCGATCTGTTCACCGAGCAGGAGAAGGCGGCCTTGGCACTAACCGAGGCCATCACCGACCTGACCGGCGGGCCGGTATCCGACGCGGTCTACGCCCGCGCGGCTGCGGCGTTCACCGAACATGAACTCGGCCAGGTTGTCGCCATGGCAGTGACGATCAATGCCTGGAACCGGATCAACGCAGTCGCAAAATCGGTTCCCCCGCCCCGCTGAACTCGCGGGAGACTGAAGGGGTGCAGACGCGGTCGGGTGCAGACGTCACGGTGCGCGGGGCCATCGTGGACAAGCTGCACCGGCCGGGCACCGACCCGCGCGCACTGCGGGTCCGGCTCCGAACGGCCGGCCGGGTCGCTGCCCTGGTGAGCCCGTTGTCCGATCTGCCCGTGGCGGTGAGCGACCGCTGGCTGACGCGGTGGCCGCTCGTCGAAACGCTTGCAGCACAACCTGAATCGGTGCCGTGGGCGGACATCGCGCGGCTACTGGCGGCCCTGCACAACGAACCGGTCGCCGAACGTCTGCCACCGCATGGCTGGCCGGCCAGGCTGCGCCGCGCGGTCGGTCGTGCTCGACGCCATGGTGGCCACGCCGTTGTAGGTGCCGCGGCCGGGCTGCCGGACGACGCGTGGCGGCCTGGTTCTGCCGGACGGCCACAGACGCTCGTGCACGGCGACTTCCACTTGGGGCAAGTGGGTCGGTACGACGGGCGCTGGCAACTCATCGACGTCGACGATCTCGGGTTGGGCGATCCCGCTTGGGATCTGGCGCGTCCGGCTGGAGTTTGGGCGGCCGGGTTGATGCCCGACTCCGATTGGCGGCAGTTCCTCGACGCCTACCGGGAGGCGGGCGGGCCGGCGCTGCCGCCGGGGGATCCGTGGCCGGTGCTGGAGCCCTTCGCCCGGGCCTCCGTCATTCAGTCAGCGGGCAATGATCCCGACGACGAATTGCTGGCGGCGGCCTGCGCGAGGATGCCTCAGCTGGAGAAGAACAGCCGCCCGAAGCCCTGTTTGCGATAGTGCCTGTTGCCGCGGTGTCCCCAGCCCGGCCCGTAGTCGGAGTAACTCTGTTGGTAACCCGGATGCGCCGGCGGTGCCGGTGGCGGCGGTGCCTGGACGAACCGGTTCTCCATCTGAGTGAGCGCCTCGAGCTCGCCGAAATCCAGGAAGATGCCCCGGCAGGTGTCGCATTGCTCGAGATGGATGCCGTTGCGCTCGTAGGTCTTCATGACCCCGGCGCACTTCGGGCACAGCAAGGTGTTGCCGACCCCGGGCGACGGGCTGGACTTCGGGGGTTCATATGGCGGGATGCTCATATCGGCATAACGTCCGATCTGGCAGTTGAGTGCCCGCCAAGACGGGGCGACGCACGGGGATTTCACAGGCCCGAAGTGTGATGTCGACCACAAACTGGAATATCGGCAGCCGGTCAACGGGGTCGATCTGCGGCTGTGCAGTTAATCCGACTCCCGGGGCCGCGTAATCGGGTGTTTACACAGCAATCGCAAACTCGGGGCGGGCGACGCCGGGACGCCGGAAATTGACGGTGCCGACGGCAATGATTCGGCTCACCGTGATTGCGTGGTGTGCCCGCAGGAGAACCCGTGTAACCGCAGTTCGAGCCACATGTCTTGGCGCGGGGTGGAGTGGTCCGGCGGCGGGTGGACGATTTGCATACGTCTAGATGCCCAGGAGTTCCCCGGCGGTGGTGTGATGTTCGTCGGGGCGGTTTCAGCAAATTTGTATCAGTCTTCGTACCGTGCACCGGTCGAAAACCCGCAGCCGTTGCTGCCCCGGTGCCACCCGGTTACGTTTCTCGTGCCAATCATGAGCACGGCGTGAGAACCGGATGAGGCGCCCCTAATCGCGCCTTATGCGGATGCATCTCTGCACGTGTTCCTGGTTGGTGGAAGACGAAGAAATCACCGGCGTAGCTAGGGAGAACATGAAGGCATTCAGTCGGGTGCTGGTCGCGATGGTGACCGCCATTGCGGGGGTCTTTGCGGGCC
>NZ_LZJD01000100.1:0-1558 GCF_001666875.1 Mycobacterium sp. E802 | reverse complement strand
GCGCACCAGATCCACCCAGAAGTTGCCGATCTGCTGGTTCTGATACTGTGCCAGCCCGCGGATCAACACCACGGCGACGCACATGCCGACCGCGAGGCTCGCGAAGGCCTGTACGCCCAGGCCGGCCACCAGACCGACGTGCCCGAGGGTCGCCTCGCCCGCATAGTTTTGCCAACTGGTATTGGTCGTAAATGAAATTGCGGTATTGAACGCTAATGCCGGCGTCATACCTTTCCGGCCCCACGGCTCCGGCAAATACGTCTGCAAAAGCAGAAGTCCGTACAGCAGCAGAACGCTGACGACCGAAAACGCCAGCACCGCCCTCAGATAGCCGGTCCAACGCTGCTGGCCGCCGACCTGCACCCCGACCAGTCGGTGAATCACCCGCTCCACCGCCCAGTCAGTGCGCGAGGTGTAGACCGCCGCCATGTAATTCCCCAGCGGGACATGCAGAAATAGGACGATGACTGCGATGGCGGCCAGCTGGCCGAAGGCCGTCGTACCCCACAACGATGGATTGTCGATGACTCCAGCTCCTTCACGCGGCGACATTCGCGGCACACGTTAGGAACACCTGTCGGCGGAATGCGACGACGGTTACACATTTCGTACGGCGCAACCGGGCGCTGTTGACAGCATCTTTACGCCGGCAACGCGGGCCGGCACGGCCTCCGGGAAAGAACCCGTAAAGGTCGGGCAGCCGAGCGTAAAGAAGACATAAAGATCGTCGCCGACCGCCCGCAGCAGACGCACCCTTGATCGGTCGCCGAGAGCCGGCGGCCGTAAACGTGTGGGAGAACCCATGTCCGTTGTGGTGTTCATCGTGCTGACAGTGGCGATCTTCGCGCTGCTGGGCCTGGTGCAGAAGTTGGTCGAGGGACTGTGAGCTACGAAAACGTCATCGGCCTGGGCCTGGCGGTCCTCATTGCGCTGTTTCTCTTCGCGGCGCTGCTGTTTCCGGAGAGGTTCTAGTGACTACGACAACCGCGGGGATCGTTTTCCTCGTCGTCCTTATCGTGGCGGTGGCAGCTGTCCACGTACCACTCGGCGATTACATGTACCGCGTCTACACGACCGAGAAGCATTCGCGGGTAGAGCGATTCATCTACCGAACCATCGGTGCCGACCCGAAGGCCGAGCAGTCCTGGGGCGCCTATGCCCGCAGCGTGCTGGCGTTCTCCGCGGTCAGCATCGTGTTCCTGTTCACCTTGCAACTGGTACAGGGCAAGTTGCCGTTGCACCTCAACGATCCGGCCACCCCGATGACACCGGCCCTGGCCTGGAACACCGCCATCAGCTTCGTGACCAACACGAACTGGCAGGCCTACTCGGGTGAATCCACCCAGGGCCACCTGGTGCAGATGGCCGGGCTGGCCGTGCAGAACTTCGTCTCGGCCGCCGTGGGCATGGCCGTGGCCATGGCCTTCGTCCGTGGCCTGGTCCGGCGCAACACCGGCGACCTCGGCAATTTCTGGGTAGACCTGGTGCGCGGCAGTCTCCGTATCCTGCTGCCCATTTCGATCGTCGGCGCGCTGATCCTGGTCGGCGGTGGGGCCAT
>NZ_LZJD01000099.1:0-53841 GCF_001666875.1 Mycobacterium sp. E802 | reverse complement strand
GTGGCAGTCCCCGGAATTGGTCACCGCGACGCAGGGCGCGCTGCTGAAGCTGCGGGCCGCGGGGGTCGATGTCGACGCCGAAGGTGCGGGGGTGGCGATCGCATCGACCGCGACGTTGCCCGGGCTGCGAGGCTCCGAAGAGGTGTTGCGAATCCTGTTGTCGGCGATCGACTCCGGTCATGCGGTGCGCTTTCGCCACCGGGCCTCGCGTAGTGCCGAGCACACCAGCCGCACCGTCGAGCCCTGGGGTGTGGTCACTCACCGCGGCCGCTGGTATCTGGTCGGGCATGACCGCGACCGCGACGACATCCGTACCTTCCGGCTGTCGCGCATCGATGCCGACGTGAGCACCGTCGGGTCGGCCGGTGCGGTGGCCAAGCCCGAGGGGGTCAATCTGCGGGAGATCGTCGCGCGTGCGGTGGCCGAACTTCCCACCGGGGAGCAAGCTCGCGTCTGGATTGCCGGTGGGCGGGCCACCGCGCTGCGTCGTCAGGCCACCGAGATCATGCCGCGCACGTTGGGCGGACGCGCAGGGGAGGAGATCACCGTCGACATCGACCCCCGCGGCCCGCAGCTTCAGCAGCGCGCCCTGCGTCGCGGTGACCAATTCCGGGGACTGCCACAGTTGGGTGGCCACCGCCACCGCAGCGGCTTCGTCGGCACTCAACTGCACCGGGGGAAGCTCGTAGGAATCCCGGTTGATCCGATAGCCCTCGGTCGGATCGAATTTGGACACCCGGCCGGTCTCCAACGGGATACCGAGATCGCGCAACTCGTTCTTGTCGCGCTCGAACATCCGGGAGAACGCTTCGTCGCTGGGACTGTCGGCGTATCCGGCCACACTGGCGCGGATCTTCTCGGCAGGCAGGAACGACCGGGTGGACAGCAGGGCGATGACAAGATTCATCAACCGCTCGACTTTGGATACCGCCACGAGACGAGCTTAAAGCTCACATGCTGGCGATCAGGCGCTTGACTCGCTCATCGACCGACCGGAACGGATCCTTGCAGAGCACGGTGCGCTGGGCCTGATCGTTGAGCTTGAGATGCACCCAGTCAACGGTGAAATCCCGCCCGGCTTCCTGTGCGGCACTGATGAACTCGCCGCGCAATTTGGCCCTGGTGGTCTGCGGAGGGGTGTTGACCGCGGCGTCGATCTCCTCGTCGGTGGTGATCCGGGAGGCCAGGCCTTTGCGTTGCAGCAGATCGAACACCCCGCGACCGCGCTTGATGTCGTGGTAGGCGAGATCGAGCTGGCTGATCTTCGGATCGGACAACTCCATGTTGTAGCGATCCTGGTAGCGCTGGAACAGCTTGCGTTTGATCACCCAGTCGATCTCGGTGTCGACCTTCGCGAAATCCTGGCTCTCGACCGCGTCGAGTTGGCGGCCCCACAGATCGACCACCTGCTCGATCTGGCTGCTGGGTTCGCGGGTCTGCAGGTACTCCACGGCCCGGCTGTAGTACTCGCGCTGGATGTCCAGCGCGCTGGCCTGCCGACCGCCGGCCAGCCGAACCGGGCGGCGGCCGGTCAGATCATGGCTGACCTCGCGGATGGCCCGGATCGGGTTGTCCAGGGAAAAGTCGCGGAACGGCACACCGGCCTCGATCATCTCCAGCACCAGCGAGGCGGTGCCCACCTTGAGCATCGTGGTGGCCTCGCACATGTTGGAGTCACCGACGATGACGTGCAGCCGGCGGTACTTCTCGGCGTCGGCGTGCGGCTCGTCGCGGGTGTTGATGATCGGGCGCGACCGGGTGGTGGCGCTCGAGACGCCCTCCCAGATGTGCTCGGCGCGCTGGCTCAGGCAGTAGGTGGCGGCCTTGGGCGTCTGCAGCACCTTGCCCGCGCCGCAGATCAATTGGCGGGTGACCAGGAACGGCAGCAGCACATCGGAGATCCGGGAGAACTCGCCGGCCCGCACGATCAGGTAGTTCTCGTGGCAGCCGTAGGAGTTGCCGGCCGAGTCGGTGTTGTTCTTGAACAGGTAGATGTCGCCGCCGATGCCCTCGTCGGCGAGCCGCTGCTCGGCGTCGATCAGCAGGTCCTCCAGAACACGCTCGCCGGCGCGGTCGTGGGTGACCAGTTGGGTCAGGTTGTCGCATTCGGCGGTCGCATACTCGGGGTGGCTGCCCACGTCGAGGTACAACCGAGCCCCGTTGCGAAGGAATACGTTGGAACTGCGGCCCCACGACACCACCCGCCGGAACAAATAGCGGGCGACCTCGTCGGGACTGAGCCGGCGATGGCCATGGAACGTGCAGGTCACACCGAATTCTGTCTCGATGCCCATGATTCGTCGCTGCACGCTATCGAGCTTACGGGGTGGTCCACGGTAACGGTGGGCAAGCGCCGCCATCGTGTCCGCGGCGCTCTCGGTTGTGGACTTTTGTCCCTGGTCAGCACCCATGTCAGGCATAAGGTTGGACTCGAGTCCGCACAAAGGAGTGTCGATGACCCGATACGAACTACCCGACATTGCCGACCTGATCCGTCTCGGCGAGCCACACGAGCACGCCATCACGGTGTATGCCGAAACCGCACCGGGACCCGACGAGCGGGACAAGAGCCTGCTGACCGCCAAGAGCGCGATGGACCGGGCGTTGCGCACGATCCGCGATTCCGGGGCAAAGCACGCCGTCGAAGAACAACTACGGGCACGCTGGACTCAGATCGCCGAATCCGATCTGTGGCTGAGCCTGTCGCGTTCGGTGGCGATCTTCATCGCCGACGATTTCCATGAGGTCTACGTTCTACCCAATGCCCTGGAGAGCCAGCTGCAGGTGGGCCGTTACTTCGACATCGGCCAACTCGTCCGGGCGGTCACCACGCCGCAGGATGCCTACGCGCTCACGCTGTCCGCCGACGGCTGGAACCTGTGGCAGGCCACGGCCCGCACGCGAGCCGAGGAGCTCGAGCTCACCGGCGAACATGCGATCGACGTGGCCGATGCGACCAACCGCGCCACGGTGCGCGACCGCGGCCACGTGCGCCGCCTGGTGGGCGACGAGGGCAAGAAGGTGTTGTTGGAGCAGTACGCCAAGCGGGTCGCCGACGCGGTGGACGGCGAGCTCGGGAGGCTGGATCCGTCCTCGACCCGCCCGCTGTACCTGTTCGCCACCGATCCGCTTTTGGACATGTACCGCAGGATCGACCACAAGCGGCAGATCGTGGCGGTGCCGGGCGCGGCAGACGAACTGCGGGCCGATCAGATCGACGCCGCGATCCGCGAGTCACTGCCGGCCCTGAACGCCGAGCGGGCCAGCGACCGCGTCGACGAATTCGGCAACGACCTCAGCAGGGGGTTGGTGGTCACCGACATCGGCGACATCACCCGGGCCGCGGTCGCCGGTGCGGTCGACACCCTGGTGTACAACTTCACTGTCGACGTCTTGGGCCGCATCGAAGCCGCCACCGGCGCGCTGCACTACGACGACACCGGTTACGACGTGCTGTCCCGGGTGGCGGTGACGGTGCTGCAGCACGGTGGCGAGACGTTCGCGGTGCGCCCCGACGAAATCACCGCCGCCGTGTGGAATGAGACCGCCATTGCGAAGCTGCGGTTCCCGTTGGGCTGAAGGTCGATATCGATGCGGCGGTGACGCGCTAAGCGCGTGACCTCACAGCAGATCGTCTGGGCGATCCCACCGTACCCCGTCGAAACGTCCGAAGTCCGCATCGTAGGACACGATGGTTGCGCGGTGTTCCACCGCCAATGCCGCCAGATGGGCATCGTTGACCAGGTTGCCGCCGACTCCCGCGGCGTCAAGCATCTGACCGAGGATTTCCGCATGGCGCGGCGTCGGGTTGACCAGAACTGCGCTGGGCGCGGACAGCCAATCGGCGACGCGGCCCAACGCCTCGTCCGCACGCAACGGGGAAGGAAACAGACCCGCCTTCGTCACCAATCTGACGAATGCCAGCATCGGCACCCAGGCCAGGCCTACACCATCGGCACCCGACAGCGCCCCGTCGAGCCACTGGCGACTCGCCACGTGATGCTCACTGGACGAATTGACGGAATACAGAAGCACATTCGCATCGACGATCCTCATGCGCCGCGATGCTGACGGCGGATCAACTCGTCGTCCTCCAAGTCAGCGACAATCTGCAGGGCGCGATCGAGATTCACCGCGGGCACACCGAGGTCGGCGGTCCTGGTGGAGAACGTGCGAGGCGCAGGCAAACCCGCGGCTCCGTCACGGATCGCATCGTTGAGGGCGACTTTGAACGAGACCTGCCGTTCGACCATGCGACGACGTACCAACTGCTCGACATCGTCGTCCAACGTCACCGTGGTCCGCATTTTGACAGCATAGCATCAGATTTTTTGATGCCATGCTGTCAGATTCACCGGCATCACCGGGTGATCGCGCGCGGGCCTGCCCCACGAAAGCCAGGATCAGACCGGCAAGGGACCATTGTGCAGGCGTCGGCCGATAACTTCCGGGCTCCTGCCTGCGCTGCGCTTTGCCCTCCCCCATGGCGGCGCCTACTACTCGGCCGGGTCCGGCGCTTCCGAATTCGGCTCCGGCAGAAGCGCTTCCAAAGCCGCACCGGTGATCCGCCGGAAACAACGACGTGGCCTCGTGGCATCCAGCACCGCCACCTCGAGGGTGGACGGCCCGAGCACCCGCGGCTCGGAGCCGTTGCTGCTCGCGCTGAGTGCCTGAACCGCGATCTTGACCGCGGCCCCCAGATCGGCGTTCTCGGTGAAGGATTCGGTCAACGCGGCGGCGATCGGCTCGGTGGTACCGCCCATCACGACGAAGTGCGGCTCGTCGGCGATCGACCCGTCATAGGTGATCCGGTACAGCTCAGGGGCCTTGGTTTCGCCGTAATGCGCCACCTCGGCCACACACAGCTCCACCTCGTAGGGCTTGGCCTGCTCGGTGAAGATCGTGCCGAGTGTCTGCGCGTAGACGTTGGCCAACTGACGGCCCGTCACATCGCGACGATCGTAGGCGTAGCCGCGGGTGTCGGCGAACTGGATGCCGCCGCGACGCAGGTTGTCGAATTCGTTGAACCGGCCGACGGCGGCGAAGCCGACGCGGTCGTAGAGCTCGCTGATCTTCTGCAGTGACCGCGACGGATTCTCGGCGACGAACAACACGCCGTTGTCGTAGACCAACGCGATCACGCTGCGCCCGCGGGAAATGCCCTTGCGCGCCAACTCGGAGCGCTCACGCATCGCCTGTTCGGGCGAGATGAAGTACGGGAAGCTCATTTACCCCTCACCGCCCGTCCGGGTCCGGCGCGCGATGACCTCGCGAGCCAGCTCGGCGATGCGTTCCTCGGTGATCTCCACTGCGCCCTCGGACCCGATGGTCACCGCGGTCGGATAGATGCCGCGCACCAGATCGGGACCGCCGGTCGCGGAGTCGTCATCGGCGGCGTCGTAGAGCGCCTCGATGGCCACCTTCAGGGCCGAGTCCGCGTCCACCACTTGGGGATACAGCTTCTTGATCGACGACTTGGCGAAAATCGAGCCCGAGCCCACCGACTGGTAGCCCTCTTCCTCGATGTTCCAGCCGCCGGCGGCGTCGAACGACACGATCCGGCCGGCATTCTCGGCATCAGCGGCGTCCACGTCGTAACCGACCAGCAGCGGCAGCGCCACGAAACCCTGGAGGGCCGCGCCGAGGTTGCCGCGCACCATGATGGCCAGGCGGTTGACCTTGCCGCGGAACGTCAGCGGGACGCCTTCGACCTTTTCGTAGTGCTCCAACTCCACGGCGTAGAGCCGGGCGAACTCGACGGCGATCGCGGCGGTGCCGGCGATGCCGGTGGCCGTGTAATCGTCGGTGATGTACACCTTCTGCACGTCGCGGCCGGCGATCATGTTGCCCTGCGTGGAGCGGCGGTCACCGGCGATCAGCACCCCGCCGCGGTACTTGATCGCGACGATGGTCGTCCCGTGCGGAACCGCGTTGGTCGTGGTGATCCCGCCGTCGGCGATGCGGTTGACCGGCAACAGTTCAGGGGCCTGCCGGCGCAGCAGTTCGGAGAAGGACGACAGCTCGAGGGGTTGCGAGAAAGGCAAGGACAAGTTTTCGCGCCAGGTCACTGGCCGCCCTTTTGGACGTACGCGCGCACGAAGTCCTCTGCGTTCTCTTCCAGCACGTCATCGATCTCGTCAAGCAGATCGTCGGTCTCTTCGGCCAGCTTCTCGCGACGCTCCTGCCCAGCAGCGGATGCACCCGGCAGGTCGTCATCCTCGCCGCCGCCGCCACCACGCTTGGTCTGCTCTTGAGCCATCGCTGCCTCCTGCAATTGTCATCGGCCGGGCTAACCGCCCAACCGGTTCTTCCACAGTACCGGTCATCATCCGGATTGCCCGGGATAGCTCACCGGTCCAGATCGTCAGTTCGTGAGTTGCTCGACGAGTTCGACGGCGCTGTCCACGGAGTCCAGCAACGCACCGACATGTGCCTTGCTTCCGCGCAGCGGTTCCAGCGTCGGAATCCGGACGAGCGAATCCCCGCCGAGATCGAAGATCACCGAGTCCCAACTGGCGGCGGCGATGTCGGAACCGAACCGGCGCAGGCATTCACCGCGGAAGTAGGCGCGGGTATCGGTCGGTGGGTTGTCGACGGCGTCGAGCACCTGTTGCTCGGTGACCAGACGCTTCATCGAACCGCGGGCCACCAACCGGTTGTACAGGCCCTTGTCCAGCCGCACGTCGGAATACTGCAGGTCGACCAGGTGCAGCCGCGGCGCCTGCCAGCTGAGGTTCTCGCGCTGACGGAATCCCTCCAGCAGCCGCAGTTTGGCCGGCCAGTCCAGGAGGTCGGCACATTCCATGGGATCGCGTTCGAGCAGATCGAGCACGTGGGCCCAGGTCTCCACGACGTGGGAGGCCCGGGGATCCGGATCGCGGGCGTCGACCAGTTTGGCCACCCGGTCCAGGTACACCCGTTGCAGCGCCAACGCCGTCATCTCCCTGCCGTCGGCCAGCGCCACCGTGGCCCGCAACGACGGGTCGCGGCTGATCACGTGCACCGCGTGCACCGGGCGGGCCAATGCCAGATCCGACAGGTCCAGGCCGAACTGCGGCCCCTCCTCGATCAGGTCGAGCACCAGCGAACTGGTACCGAGCTTGAGGTAGGTCGACGTCTCGGCCAGGTTGGCATCACCGATGATGACGTGCAACCGGCGGTATTTGTCGGCGTCGGCGTGCGGCTCGTCGCGGGTGTTGATGATGCCGCGCTTGAGCGTGGTCTCCAGGCCGACCTCGACCTCGATGTAGTCGGCCCGCTGCGACAGCTGGAAACCCGGGTCGTCACCGGAGGGCCCGATACCGACGCGGCCCGAGCCCGTCACGACCTGGCGCGATACCAGGAACGGGGTGAACCCCGCGATCACCGCCGAGAACGGGGTCTGCCGGCTCATCAGATAGTTCTCGTGCGACCCGTAGGAGGCGCCTTTGCCGTCCACGTTGTTCTTGTAGAGCTGCAGCTTGGCCGCCCCAGGCACGCTGGCGACGTGGCGGGCGGCGGCCTCCATCACGCGTTCGCCGGCCTTGTCCCAGATCACCGCGTCCATCGGGTCGGTGCACTCGGGTGCCGAGTACTCCGGATGGGCATGATCCACATACAGCCGGGCACCGTTGGTGAGGATCATGTTGGCCGCACCGACCTCGTCGGCGTCGACGATCGGCGCCGGCCCCGAGGCGCGGGACAGGTCGAATCCACGGGCGTCGCGTAGCGGGGATTCGACCTCGTAATCCCACCGGGTGCGCTTGCCGCGCTGGATTCCGGCGGCCGCCGCGTACGCCAGCACCGCCTGAGTCGAGGTCAGGATCGGATTGGCGGTCGGATCAGACGGCGACGAGATGCCGTATTCGACCTCAGTTCCGATGATCCGTTGCATGAGGCCAGCCTAGGTGACGGCCTGCGCACCCCGAGCCGCCAGGTATTCGGGTCGCGGCCGCGGCGCGGCGAAGGGTTCGGTCAGCGCGTTGTCCACCGAGTTGAACACCAGGAACACGTTCGACCGCGGCAGCGGCGTGATGTTGGAGCCGGACCCGTGCAGCAGGTTCGCGTCGAACCACAGCGCGGTGCCGGGCGGACCGGTGAACTGGTGGATGTCGTGCTGGTCGACCGCCTTGGTCAGGGTCGTCTGATCCGGGACGCCGATGCTCTGGGCCACCAGGGAGGTGTCGTGGTTGTCCGCGGGTGTGGCACCGACGCAGGGATAGAACGTCTGGTGCGATCCGGGGATCACCATGAGCGACCCGTTGTACGGGTAGTTGTGCGTCAGCGCGATCGAGCACGACACCGCACGGATTGCCGGCATGCCGTCCTCGGCATGCCAGGTCTCGAAGTCCGAATGCCAGTAGAACCCCGTCCCGGTGAAGCCGGGCATCAGGTTGATCCGGGCCTGGTGGATGTAGACGTCGCCGCCGAGCAGCTGCCGGGCGACCGGCAGCACCGTGTCGAGCCGGACGACCTGGGCCACCAGGTCGCTGAGCAGATGCGGTTCGAAGATCGAGCGGATCGTCCCACCCGGCTCACGGATCACCCGCGGATCGTCGTCATCCAGATCGGCTGCGATGCGGTCCAATTCGTGCCGCAGCAACGGCAGCCAATCACCGGAGACCGTGTCCGGCGCCACCAGGTAGCCGTAGTCGGAGAAGCCGTCGAGGTGGCTCTGGCTCAACGGCCCGTCGGCCTCGGTACCCCACACGGACGGCTCCTGCCGGGGTATCGGCTCGATGGCGTGGTCGAGGCGGGTCGGGTAGGGATCTGGCCTGCTCATGCGACCGATTGCGGCGCCGGGTACACGCCGTTCTCGTCATGCACTTCCCGTCCGGTCACCGGCGGATTGAAGACGCACAGCATGCGCAGTTGCTGGTCGCAGGTGACCCGGTGGTGGTCATGGTCGTTGAGCAGGTACATGGTTCCGTCGGCCAGCGGGTACTCCTGACCGGTTTTCAGATCCGTCAGGGTGCCGGTGCCCTCGATCACCCACACCGCCTCGACATGGTGCTGGTAGTGGAATTCGTTGACCGAACCGGCCTCGATGGTGGTCTCGTGGAACGAGAAGCCCACACCGTCGCCGGCCAGGATGATGCGCTTGGACCGCCAGGTGCCGTCGGCGACGTCGCGGTCGGTCCCGGTGATCTCAGCAGTGGTGCGAACAATCATGTTTCAAGCCTCCTCAGGCCAGCGTGACGGCGACGGACTCGGCGAGGATGTCCAGTCCCTCGGACAGTTCGGCGGGCGAAGCAGTCAGCGGCGGAAGCAGTTTGACCACTTCGTCGGACGGGCCACTGGTCTCCATGAGCGCACCGCGGTCGAACGCGGCCCGGCACACCTGACCGGCCAGATCCGCGTCGTCGAACCGCAGGCCCTGGGCCATTCCCCGACCACGGGCATTCACCCCGTCGTGTGCGGCGCCGATCTCTTCCAGCCGCCCCCGGATGAGCTCGCCCTTGGCCACCGTGTCCAGACTGAATTTATCTGTCTGCCAATAGGTTTCCAACGCCGCGGTGGCGGTGATGAATGCGGGGTTGTGTCCGCGGAAAGTTCCGTTGTGCTCCCCCGGCGTCCACACGTCGAGGTCGCGGCGGAACAGCGTGAGCGCCATGGGCAGGCCGTAACCACTGACCGACTTCGACAGCGTGACGATATCGGGAACGATGCCTGCGGCCTCGAAGCTGAAGAACGGTCCGGTGCGGCCACACCCCATCTGCACGTCGTCGACGATCAGCAGGATGTCGCGCTTGCGGCACAGTTCGGCCAGTGCGCGCAACCATTCGATCCGGGCGACATTGAGACCGCCCTCGCCCTGGACGGTTTCGACGATCACCGCGGCCGGCCGGTTCAGTCCGCTGCCCGAATCGTCGAGCACGCGCTCGAACCACTGGAAGTCCTCGGTGACGCCGCCGAAGTAGTTGTCGTACGGCATCGGCGTGGCGTGCACCAGCGGAATCCCCGCTCCGGCACGCTTCATCGAGTTGCCCGTGACCGACAGCGCTCCCAGGGTCATGCCGTGAAATGCGTTGGTGAAGCTGATGACCGACTCACGGCCGGTGACCTTCCGGGCCAGCTTGAGCGCCGACTCCACGGTGTTGGCGCCGGTCGGGCCGGGGAACTGGACCTTGTAGTCCAGGCCGCGCGGCTGCAGGATGAGCCGTTCGAAGGTCTCCAGGAAGCGCTGCTTGGCCGCGGTTGCCATGTCCAGCGAGTGCACGATCCCGTCGGAGGCGAGGTACTGCAGCAACGGCTCCTTGAGCGCGGCGTTGTTGTGCCCGTAGTTCAATGCGCCTGCGCCGGCGAAGAAGTCGATGTAGGTGCGGCCCTCGGTGTCGGTCATCCAGGAGCCCGAGGCGCTGTTCATGACGGTGGGCCAACTGCGGCAATAACTACGGACCTCGGACTCGACGGAGCTGAACACGTCGGGCAGGTCAGACTCGGTCAACGGCTCTGTTGAAGCGAGCAGCAAGGGAAAATCCTTCCAATCAAAATGAAACTGGTTATCGGCGAACTGGTTTCAGCGAGACAGGGGCGTGGTGATCGGACCCATCCGCAGGATGGGCTCGTCCTCGTGCGCCCCGTGGGCATCGAGGAGCTCGCGCCCGAAATGCGGGTCCTCGACGACCGGGACCCCGTGACGGCGGGCGAAGGCGCCGAAGAACGCGCGGGATGCGGCGTTGTCGGGTGCGACCGTGGCTTCCACGGTGACCGGGCGCCCGTCGCGTTGGGCCCGCACCCGATGCACGAGTGCGTCGAGCATGGTGCTGGCCAGGCCGCCCCCCTGGGCGGACGGCGCCACGGCGACCTGCCAGACGAACAAGACGTCCGGCCGTGGAGGCGGGTGGTAGCCGGTGATGAATCCGCGCAGGTCACCATCGCATTCGGCGACGATTGACGTGGCAGCAAAATCTGTCGCCAGCAGGAGATAGGCGTAGGTGGAATTCAGATCGAGCACTCCGGTGGATTCCGCGATATCGCGGATACCAAGCGCATCGGTGGCCCGTGGTGGGCGCAGGGATTCTTCCCGGGAATGGCGTCCCGGAACGCTTTCTAAAACATGCATATCGAGTTGAAAGTCACCACCGAACTTCTCAGCGAGCATCGTCAGTTTCAAGCCATCGGTGCCATCGACGTAAGCACACCCCATTGCCCGGATCAAGCGCCACGGCCTCGTGTGGCGCTCGGACGGCTTCGCGAACACCCACACTGACCTGCAGAAACCCGGCAATTATTAGATCTCAGATAAGATTTGCCACCGTTATCGGATCGTTACATTTGCCTGGGCGGTGCTGGTCGTCGACGCCGGACCGGCCCGACCTCACATCGGTGCGCCGGCGGGTGAAACGTGACGCATTCGAGAGATTTCCCACCTATTCCGGGTCGGGAGGAATTCCAATAAATTTCTAATTATCGGCGCCCGGAATGCACCTGGAATGGACGGTGGAGTGGCTTGCCGATTCGCCGCCGGCCCGCGGCATCAGCGGTCGCCGAGGGCCAGATCGGGCAACGCCACGCGATCCGTCGTGTGCGAGCGTCAGCACCTGCCGCCCCCAACCGGTGCCGGCGATCACCAAGACGGCACCGGCGATTCCGGTGCCGGTGACCGGATCCCCACCCATCACGATGCCGAGCAGGACAGCCCACATCGGCTCGGTGCCCAACAGCAGGCTGACCCGGGCCGGACTGGTCACTCTCAGCGCCCGCAACTGGACCAGGAACGCGAAAACCGTGCATCCCAATGCCAGGTAGCCGACGAGGGACCATTGGGCCATATCGAGGCCTGTCGCCGTCGTCCACATGGACTGCCCCGTCGCCGCGCACAACATCGTCGACACGACGGCGACCGTCAGGAGCTGAATTAAAGTCGTTCGCGCGGCGTCGGTTCCGGCCCTCTCGGACAGCCGCGCCAGGGTGATGACGTGAATCGCACGCAGCAGGGCGGCGATCACGATGACGAGGTCTCCCAGTCGCGCCGCGGTGAAGCCGCCGGATTGGGTCAACAACGTGCAACCGATCACCGCAAGCGTCGCCGCGAGGTAGAAGCGGCGGCCGACGGGACTGCGCTGCAGCACCGGGGTGGCCACGATGGTCAGCGCCATGATCAACCCCGCGTTCGAGGCCGAAGTCATCGTGACCCCGTAGGTCTCGGCGGCGCAGACGGCGGTCAACAAGGTCCCGCCGACGACACCGGCGACCATCTCGGCACTCGTCAACCCTGACAGCCGGCGCGCCAGAACACCGGCCAGCACGGCGGTCGCGAACGCGAACCGCAGCACCAGAATCGGGAAAACCGATGCCGGCCCGACGACTTCCTTGGTGGCCAGATAACTCGACCCCCACAACGCCGCCACGGCCAGCAGGGAGACATCGAGAGAACGCCGGGTCATGTCGATCAGCGTCGCGGCGGCATATAGTTCAGTCAAGCTAATCTTTTTGACAAATATATGTAGTATTTCTTCATGGATGCGGGCCGTCTGCGCATGCTGCGCGAACTCGCGGACCACGGCACGGTCTCCGCCGTGGCCCGGGCCCTGTCGATGACGCCCTCGGCCGTCTCACAACAACTGAAGATCCTGCAACGCGAGGCCGGCGTGATCCTGATCGAACCCGACGGCAGGCGCGTGCGCCTGACCGACGCCGGGCAGATGTTGGTCGGCCACGCCGATGCCGTGCTGGCCGCGCTGGACCGCGCCCGCGCTGAGATGGACACCTACCGCAGCACGCCGCACGGCACGGTCAGCGTGTCCTTCTTCCCCTCGGGAGCGGCGATGTTGTTGGCGCCGTTGATCATTCGGGCAGCTACACGGGGCGTGCAGGTACGCGGACGCGATGTCGACGTCCCGGCAGCGCGGGCACCGGCACAACTGGCCGAGTTCGACGTGGTGGTGGTGCACCGCGACGAGCGAGACCGGTCCGCGTGGGGTCCGCGGTTCGAGGCAACCTCGTTGTTACGGGAACCGTTGGATGTCCTCCTGCCGCCCCGGCACCACCTCGCCGGTCAGGGCGAGGTCCGGCTCGCGGAGTTGGCCGACGAGCACTGGATCGGTGTCGAGGGCGGACTGATGGTCGACGACGTGCTCAACTCGATCGCCATCCTGTCCGGCGTCCAACCCCGAATCAGTCAGCGGATCAACGATTTCCGCGTCGTCGAGGAATTAGTGCACGCAGGCACCGGCATCGCCCTGATGCCCCGCTACGTGATGCTGGCCCGCGACCTCGTTCGGGTACCGATCACCGACATCACCGTGGCCCGTCAGGTGCAGGCGATCACCCGAGCGGGCGCGCGGACGCGTCCTGCCGTGGCTGCGGTGCTCGACGAACTCGTTGCCGCCGCCGCCGAGATCAGCGCGCCGTAGCCCACATCGACACTGACCCCGACAGCGCTACAGGTACTGCCCCAGGTTCGACTCGGTGTCGATGGCGCGACTGGCCGAGGAACTCTTGCCGGTGACCAGCGTGCGGATGTAGACGATCCGCTCGCCCTTCTTGCCCGAGATCCGGGCCCAGTCATCGGGATTGGTGGTGTTGGGCAGGTCCTCGTTCTCGGCGAACTCGTCGACGATCGAATCCAGCAGGTGCTGAATACGCAGACCGGGCTGACCGGTCTCCAGCACGCTCTTGATCGCGTTCTTCTTCGCCCGGTCGACAACGTTCTGGATCATTGCCCCGGAGTTGAAGTCCTTGAAGTACATGACTTCTTTGTCACCGTTGGCGTAGGTGACCTCCAGGAAGCGGTTGTCGTCGATCTCGGCGTACATCCGGTCCACGACCTTCTCGATCATGGTCTTGATCGTCAGGGCCCGGTCACCGCCGAATTCGTCGAGGTCGTCGGCATGCACCGGAAGGTCCTCGGTCAGGTACTTCGAGAAGATGTCCTGGGCCGATTCGGCGTCGGGCCGCTCGATCTTGATCTTGACGTCGAGGCGGCCGGGTCGCAGGATCGCCGGATCGATCATGTCCTCGCGGTTGGAGGCGCCGATCACGATGACGTTCTCCAGCCCCTCCACACCGTCGATCTCACTGAGAAGCTGTGGGACGACGGTGGTTTCGACGTCAGAGCTGACGCCCGTGCCGCGAGTGCGGAAGATCGAGTCCATCTCGTCGAAGAACACGATCACCGGGGTGCCCTCGGAGGCCTTCTCGCGGGCCCGCTGGAAGATCAGCCGGATGTGCCGTTCGGTCTCACCGACGAACTTGTTCAGCAGCTCGGGGCCTTTGATGTTGAGGAAGTAGCTCTTCGCCTCGCGGGCATCGTCGCCGCGCACCTCGGCCATCTTCTTGGCCAGCGAATTCGCCACGGCCTTGGCGATCAGCGTCTTGCCGCAACCGGGCGGGCCGTAGAGCAGCACCCCCTTGGGCGGCCGCAGCGAATACTCGCGGTAGAGCTCTTTGTGCAGGAACGGCAGTTCCACGGCGTCGCGGATCTGCTCGATCTGCCGGCCCAGGCCACCGATGTCGTTGTAGCTGACATCGGGCACCTCTTCGAGCACGAGGTCCTCCACCTCGGCCTTGGGGATGCGTTCGAAGGCATACCCGGCTTTGGTGTCGACCAGCAGCGAATCGCCAGGACGCAGTTTGCGGGGGCGGCTGTCATCGAGCGCGCCCTCGTAGCCTTCGGGCAGGTCGGCGGCGGCGATCAGCGGCTCGGCCAGCCAGACGATGCGTTCCTCATCGGCGTGCCCGACCACCAGGGCCCGGTGCCCGTCGGCCAGGATCTCGCGCAGGGTGCTGATCTCTCCGACGGCCTCGAAGGTGCCGGCCTCGACCACGGTGAGCGCCTCGTTGAGCCGGACCGTCTGCCCCTGCTTGAGCGTGGCGGTCTCGATGTTCGGCGAGCAGGTGAGTCGCATCTTGCGGCCTGAGGTGAACACGTCGACGGTGTCGTCTTCGTGCGTGCCGAGCAGCACGCCGTACCCGCTGGGTGGCTGGCCCAGCCGGTCGACTTCCTCACGCAGCGCGAGCAGCTGTTGGCGTGCCTCTTTGAGGGTGTCCATCAGCTTGGCGTTGCGAGAGGCAAGCGAGTCGATGCGCGCCTCCAACTGGTGGACGTCGCGGGCGCTGCGCAGTCCGCTCTGGGGCCCTACCGCGTTCTCCAATTGCTCACGCAGAACAGCGGCCTCACGACGCAGCGCCTCCAACTCGGCGGCATCGTCGCCGGACATGTCCGAACGCTCTGACTCACTCATATTGCGCTCCCTCCCGCACCGTAAGTTGGTGCAGTAACAACTTCAACGCTACCGGCGATTCAGCCATTGTGTGCGCTCTAGGAATTAGACACACCAGCAGCACTGTTAGCCTCTTAGTTCAATTGGTCCGATCGAAAGGACAGTCGTGACCCCGAAATCCCTCGTTACCGGCTTTATCACCGCAGCTGCAGCCGCCGCCGTGGTGGGCGGAGCAGCGGCGGGTGTGACATCAATTGCATCCAGCGGTATGTCGGCGACCCCGGCCATCCAGCCGGTGGTGTTCGACGCACCCCTGCCGGCCGCGCCGGCACCGCAACTGGAGTCACCACTGGTCCAGACCCTTCAGGCGCTCGCCGGCCCTGGCTCGTTCAGCGGCAAGGCGCCTTACATCCAGGGCGGGATCGGCCGGATCGAGAGCATCGCCGCCGACCGCGCCTACAACAAGGCCGCCGCCGAAGGAAAGTTCCCGCTCACCTTCAACGTCGCCAACATCGAAGATCAGGGTGGCGTGGCGTTCGCGGACGTCACCGCGACCTCGGCCCTCGGTGGCACCGCGACCCAGAACATCCAGTTCGTCGCAGGCCCGAGCCCGACCGGCTGGCAGATCTCCAAGGGGTCGGCCCTGAACCTGCTGTCCTCGGTCGGCTGAGTAGGTAGTTGAACCGCAGCCGTATCGCAGTCCTGAGTGCCGCCACGATTGTGGCGGCACTTGGGCTCTGCGGGTGCAGTAGCGACGATCATCCCGCGAAAAGGTCACACCCGGCACCGACCACGTCGATGCCCGCAGCGGCGCCGGCCGAGCCGCCCGCTGCGCCGCTGCCGCCCGCCGATGCGCTGACCGGCGTGCTGTACCGGCTGGCCGATGTCAACGTTCCCGGGGGCGACAAAGTGGTTCTGGTGGAACAGGGCACCGCCGATGACGCCGCCGCACTCGACAAGTTCAGCCGCGCGCTGGCTGACAACGGCTTCTCCCCGCTGACCTTCGAGGCCACCGATCTGGCCTGGTCCCCGACGGAGCCGAACAACGTGGTGGCCACCGTCAAGGTGACCGCCGGCACCGACGACGAGCGTCAGTTCACGTTCCCGATGGAGTTCACCCCGCACGGCGACGGCTGGCAATTGACCAGACACACCGCCGACCTCCTACTGGTGATGGGCGCCGGCGGTCCCCCGCCCGCCACCACCCCACCCCGCTGAGCCGGTATGTGGATCGGCTGGCTGGAGTTCGACCTGCTGCTCGGTGACGTGCATTCGCTCAAACAAAAGCGCTCGGTCATCCGGCCGGTGATCGCCGAACTGAAGCGCAAGCTGGCAGTCTCGGCCGCCGAGAGCGGTTCACTGGACCTGCATCGTCGGGCCGGCATCGGCGTGGCGCTCGTGGCCGCCAACCGTGCTCATGTGGTGGAGGTGCTCGACGCCGCCGAACGCATGGTGGCCTCCCGGCCCGAACTCGAACTCCTGTCGACCCGTCGGGGTCTGCACCACAGCGACGACTGAGACGCCGGACGCTTGCCCCACGCGCGTTTTCCTCAGCGCCCCGCGCGCCGTTTTCTACCTGAGGGCGGTGATTCCCGCCGAGGCGCGACCGTGGGGCAGAAAGCGGCGTAGACGACTGGGCCGTCAGGCGCCCGACTCGGCCTCCTCGGACTCCACTGCCTCCACGGACTCCACGGACTCCACTGCCTCGACGGCAAGCTGACGCTTCTTGCGCAGTGGGACCGGGGCCACTGCACCGGGCGCCAACCTGCGCGCACTAACCAGAAAAGCGGTGTGCCCGCGCATGTTGTGTTCCGGGCGTACCGCCAGACCGACCACGTGCCAGCCGCGCTGCATGCTTTCCCAGGCCCGCGGCTCAGTCCAGCACTGCTGCTCGCGCAGCGCCTCCACGACCCGCGACAGCTGCGTCACGGTGGCGACGTAGACGATCAACACACCGCCGGGCACCAGGGCCTTGGCCACGGCCGGCAGCACCTCCCAAGGGGCGAGCATGTCGAGCACCACCCGGTCCATCTCGGGCCCGTCGTAGTCGGCGAGGTCGGCGACCACCAGGTCCCAATTCTCCGGGCGCTCACCGAAGAAGGTGATGACGTTGCGCTCGGCGGTCGGGGCGTGATCGTCACGGATCTCGTATGACGTCACCCGTCCCTCGGGTCCCACCGCCCGCAGCAGCGAGCATGTCAGCGCACCCGAGCCGGCACCGGCCTCCAGCACCCGTGCGCCCGGGAAGATGTCCCCCTCGTGCACGATCTGCGCGGCGTCCTTCGGATAGATCACCTGCGCCCCGCGCGGCATGGACATCACGTAGTCGACCAGCAGCGGGCGCAGCACCAGGAACTGATCGCCGTTGGTGGATTTGACCACGCTGCCCTCGGGCAACCCGATCACGTTGTCGAACGCGATGATGCCGCGATGAGTGTGGAACTCTCCGCCGGGGTTGAGCACCATCGTGTAGCGCCGGCCCTTGGCGTCGGTGAGTTGTACCCGGTCGCCAACGGCAAACGGTCCGGTCGGTCTCTTCGCTGCCACGGACGTCCAGCCTGCCAGTAGCCACACCGGCCGGGTGCGTGGGGGTTGCTCATTTTTGTCGGTGCCCGGTCCTAGGCTTGCGGATGTGAGTGAGGAACCGGCTTCGACGCCCCGCCGCCCGGCGTTGTCACCGTCGCGGGCCGGCGATTTCAAGCAGTGTCCGTTGCTGTACCGGTTCCGTGCCATCGACCGACTTCCGGAGCCGCGGTCCACCGCACAGCTGCGCGGGTCGCTGGTGCATGCCGCATTGGAGCAGCTCTACGGACTTCCGGCGGCCGAGCGGGTGCACGACACTGCGCTGACCCTGATCGAGCCGGCGTGGGAGCAGGTCCTCGCCGCCGAACCCGGGCTGGCCGAAACCGAGTACCCGGCCACGTTGCTCACCGAGGCACGCGCGTTGTTGTCGGGGTACTACCGGCTTGAGGATCCGACGCGGTTCGATCCACAGTGCTGCGAGCACCGCCTCGAGGTCGAGTTGGCTGACGGCACCCTGTTGCGCGGATTCGTCGACCGGATCGATGTCGCGCCTTCGGGCGAGTTGCGGGTGGTCGACTACAAGACCGGCAAAGCGCCGCCGGCGGCACGGGCGCAGGCTGAGTTCAAAGCGATGTTCCAGATGAAGTTCTATGCCGTGGCGTTGCTGCGGTCGCGCGGCGTGATGCCGGCGCGGCTGCGGTTGTTGTACCTCGCCGACGGTCAGGTGCTCGACTACTCCCCCAGCCACGACGAGCTGTTGCGGTTTGAGCGCACGCTGATGGCGATCTGGCAGGCCATCCAGGTGGCCGGGGCCACCGGAGACTTCCGGCCCAACCCGTCGCGGCTGTGCTCGTGGTGCGCACACCAGAACCTGTGCCCGGCGTTCGGAGGCACGCCGCCACCGTATCCGGGCTGGCCAGAATCAGGAGCTGCATGATCGGGTGTCACTATCATCGGCTCGGTGCCGATGGTGAGTATCAGCTGTTCGAGTCCACCGCCGACACCCGGAGCAACTGGGATCCGGCGATTCAGCACGGTTCACCGCCGCTGGCGCTGCTGACCAAGGCGATCGAAGAGTTGACCGCTGGTTCGGGTCTGCGGGTCGGGCGTTTGACGCTCGACATCCTGGGCGCGATTCCCGTTGCACCCGTGCGGGTTCGGGCATGGGTCGATCGGCCCGGCAGCCGGATCTCGATGGCCGTCTCGGAGATGGAGGCGGCCCGCGCGGACGGCTCGTGGCGTGCAGTCGCTCGGGTGACGGCCTGGCTATTGGCGCCCAGTGACACCAGTGATGTGGCCACCGACCGCTTCCCACCGTTGCTGGAGGGTGAGGCCGCCGAGGTGGCGCACAGTTGGGAGGGCGCTGCAGGTTACCTCGACACCGTGACGTGGCGACGCCAGCGCACCACCGAAGGTGAGGCCGCTGTGGCGTGGATGAGTCCGCTGACGCCCGTGGTCGACGACGAAGAGACGACGGCCCTGCAACGCCTGGCGCTCGTGGTGGATTCGGCGAATGGCATTGGTGCGGCGTTGGATCCGCAGAAGTTCATCTTCATGAACACCGACACCTCCGTGCATCTGCACCGGCTCCCGGTCGGCTCCGATTTCGCCGTTCGGGCCCGTGGTTCGATCGGTCCGGATGGTATCGGCGTGACCACAGCGGAAATCTTTGACCGCCAAGGATTTATCGGCACCTCCGCGCAAACCTTGTTGGTGATGCGCGCGCCAGGTTAGATGCTTTGGTCCAACAGCGTCTCAGGCTGACGCGATCCCGCTCATACTGGCACAAGGGACGATAGGTCACGCCGAGGCTGGGGGCTCCGATGACATCTCAAACTGAACGTTCTCGGACGGTCGTACAGGAGTTCGTGAGTGCGATCGGGGAAGCCAGGTTCGATGATGCTCGACGGCTGCTGCACGACGATTTCGTGATCCATGCGGCCGGGGACGTTCCGTACCGCGGCGACTACCTCGGCCCCGACGGCTTTTTCGATCTCATCGCGCAGATGTTCACGGTGCTAGAGCTCACACCGAGCCCGGACATGCGGTACATCGCCGACCACGACACGGTGGCGCTCCACTACCGCCTGAATTTCACGGCACGCGCCTCTGGAGCGACTGCCGAAATGGCCGTGACCGAGGTGGTGACGGTTCGAGAAGGCCTGATCACCGAACTCGACGTGTTCTACAAGAATCCGTCGGCCGTTACCGCACTGCTGGCCGAATAACTTTCAGCGCCGAACAGATCGCAGCTCAGATACTCCCCGGCATTCCCGGAATGCTCCCAGGCATGCCGGGAGGCGGACCACTGCCGTAAGGCATTCCGTCGGGCATCATGCTGCCCGGCAGATCGCTGCCGACCGGCGGCGGCATGGCCGGCGCCGGCGGCGCGTACGGACCTCCCGCGCACACCGGATCGATCGGCGACGAAATGCATGCGGAATCAGACGGACCGGTGGGCGCCCCGAATCCGCTGTCCGTGCACTCGGCCAGGTACGGCTCCGCGACACAATTGGGATCATCTGAGTTGGGGTTCGCGTTCGCCGGGGCGGCCACACCCATGGCAGCCATCCCGATCAGCACGGCGGCAACTGCAATTCTCATCTTTGCTCCTCACGCCAAGGCCGATGGTTACACGCCTGGCTACCGCGTGAGGACGAAATCGAATTTCCCACCCGCCTTTGGTAATTGACGCTGACGTCGCTGAAATCCGCCGCTGACGATCACCACGCGTTCAACGCAGTGGGTCGCTCACTCCAGTGGCTTCAGCTCCTGCAGCATCGTCGGCACCAGCTCACTGACCGTCGGGTGGATGTGCATGGTCCGCGATATCGCGGTGTAGGGCAGTTTGGCGGTCATGACGTCGAGGATCGAATGCACCACCTCGTCCCCGCCCACACCGAGGATCGCCGCACCGAGGATCTCCTCGGTCTCGGCATCCACCAGCACTTTCATGAAGCCCTGCGTCTCACCCTTCTCCACGGCCCGCCCGACCCGGGTCATCGGGCGCTTGCCCACCAACGCCTTCCGGCCTGATGCCCGCACCTGGTCGACGGTCATGCCGGCCCGGCCCAGCGGCGGGTCGATGTAGAGCGCATAGGTGGTGACGCGGTCACTCACGCGGCGGGGATCGTCGTCGAAAAGGTTGGCCGCGACGATCTCGTAGTCGTTGTAGGACGTGTGGGTGAACGCCCCTTTGCCGTTGCAGTCCCCCATCGCCCAGATGTGCTCGGCGGTGGTGCGGAGTTGATCATCGACGACGATGTAGCCGCGCCGGTCGACGTCCACGCCGGCGTTCTCCAGCCCGAGGTCGTCGGTGTTGGGTGCGCGTCCCACCGCGAGCAGCAGATGGGTTCCCCAGATCGGATCCGCACCATCGCGAGGCGTGACTTCGAAGCCGTTGTCGCGCTTGGTGAACCGGATACCCGTGGCGTCGAGCACCACCGAGATGTCCTCGGCCCGCAAGATTTCGGCGATGGCGGCCGAGACGTCCTCGTCTTCGCGCGAGGTCAGCCGCGGGCCCTTCTCGATTACCGTGACGCGCGAACCGAACCGGCGGTACATCTGCGCGAACTCCAGTGCGATATAGCTGCCGCCCACGATTACCAGATGTTCCGGAAGCACATCGAGGTCCAGGACACCGACGTTGGTCAAATAGTCGATGCCGTCCAGGCCGGGAAAGTCGGGAACCACTGCGCGCCCACCGACATTGAGGAAGATGCGCTCGGCCCGCAGTAATTGACCATCGACATCGATGGTGTGCGGGTCGACGAACCGGGCATGTCCGCGGATGAGGGTGGCGCCGTCCATGCCGTCGAGCCAATCCTCGACGCCGCGGCGGTCGGCCAGCATGATCGCATCTTTGCGGGCTTTCACCTTGGCCATGTCGACGACGACTTCGCCTGTGCGCACACCGAAGTCAGCCCCGCGGCGCGCCATGTGGGCAGCATGCGCGCTGGCAACGAGAGTCTTGGTGGGAATGCAGCCGTAGTTGACGCAGGTTCCGCCCACCAGCTTGCGTTCGATCACCGCGACAGTCTGCCCCGCCGAGGTCAACCGACCGGCCAGCGGTGGGCCGGCTTGGCCCGCACCGATGACGATGGCGTCGAAATTGCGTGCGGGCGCCATGGTTCAGACGACCGCGGTCAGCGCGGCGACGCCGAGACCGCCAAGCACCGCAACGGCGTCCTCCACCAAGGCGATCGGCAGGTCACGACCGCCGGTGGCGGCGACCAGACGCTTACGCGCCTCATAGCCACCGAGGGTGCCCAGCACCGCGCCGATCAGACCCGCACCCAGGCCGCCGAACGTGTATCCCCATGCGGTGCCGATCACCGCCCCGGCGAAACCACCGGTGATCAGCCGGGCGATGAACTGCACCGCCGTCTTACGGCTCGGCGTGCTCGGCAGTTGATCGGTAACCAGTTCGCCCACAGCAAGAATCGTCAACACGGTGACCGTGACCGGATGCGCCAGCCATTCCACCCAGGTGCCGTCGAGGTTGATCCAGCTCAATGTGGCGGCCCAGGCCACGACGGCCGGCGCAGTGAAAGCCCGGAGACCGGCCACCACGCCGATCAGCAGCGCCAACAACAGAACCAGAAAATGCGTCACGGCAACCTCCGAGGGCCTGGACTTGTCCCCCGGACGCTAACACGCAGAACGACGCGGCACGCGCCGATCAGAAACGGCAGAACCGAATATCTGATGCCAGTATCGCTTTGGCGCCGATCGCCGATATCTCATCCATGATGGCGTTGACGTCGCGGCGCGGCACCAGCGCGCGCACGGCCACCCAGTCCGGATCGGCCAGCGGTGCGATGGTCGGTGATTCCAGCCCCGGCGTCGCCTGGGTGGCCTTCTCCAGAACCGCACGCGGGCAGTCGTAATCCAGCATCAGGTACTGCTGGCCGAAGACCACACCCTGCACCCGCGCGGTGAGTTGATCGCGCGCGGCGGCGTTGCCGTCGCCCTGAGCGCCGTCGCGTTCGATCAGCACTGCCTCCGATTCACACAGCGGCGCACCGAACGCCACCAGATCATGCAGCCCGAGCGTGCGACCCGAGCCGACCACGTCGGCAATCACGTCGGCGACACCGAGCTGGATCGAGATCTCCACCGCGCCGTCGAGCCGGATGACCGAGGCCTCGATGCCCTGCGCCGCGAGATCCTTGCGAACCAGGTTCGGAAACGAGGTCGCGATGCGCTTGCCCGCCAGATCCTGCGTGGTCCACTCCCGACCGGCCGGGCCGGCGTAGCGGAACGTGGAGTTGCCGAATCCCAGCGCCAGGCGTTCACGAACCGGGGCATCCGAATCGGCGGCCAGATCACGTCCGGTGATGCCCAGGTCGAGTTCGCCTGAGCCGACGTAGATCGCGATGTCCTTGGGCCGGAGGAAGAAGAACTCGACGTTGTTGATCGGGTCGACGACGGTCAGGTCCTTGGGATCACGCCGGCGCCGGTATCCCGCCTCGGAGAGGATCTCGGCGGCCGATTCGCTCAGTGACCCCTTGTTGGGGACGGCAACGCGCAACATCTGATCGGCCACGTTCACAGCTTCCGGTAGACGTCGTCGAGGGTCAGACCGCGGGAGAGCAGCAGCACCTGCGTCCAGTACAGCAACTGGCTGACCTCCTCGGCGAGCGATTCGTCGCTCTCGTGCTCGGCGGCCAGCCATACCTCGCCGGCCTCCTCCAGGATCTTCTTGCCGAGCCCATGGATGCCGGCGTCAAGTGCGGCGACCGTGCCGCTACCGGCGGGTCTGGTGCGCGCTTTGTCGCTGAGTTCGGCGAACAGGGCATCGAAGGTCTTCACAGCAGTGAATTGTTTCATGCTCGGTGGGGGTCGGTTTGTGCGGTGCAATAGAAGCGTGAGCGAATCAGCCGACTGCCCGTTGCCGACGTACACCGCCCGGGTCGCCGAGATCCGGGCGATCCTGGCCAAGCATCTTCCCGTCGAGCACCTGATTCAGAACAACCGCACCGCCAATCCGATCCGGCCCCTCGATTGCCTGGCGGCGGCCTGGGGTCCGGATGTCGCCGCGGCCGCGGCGCTGACGGTGGCCATCCATCCGATCGACGACGCGACGGTGGCGCGTGAGGAGTTACGTCAGGCAGCGGACTTCACACCGGCGACCTATGAGGTGCGACGCGACGAGCCCGACGAGTTCGCCCTGGTGCAGACGACGCTGGCCAGCGTCCGGGTCCTCGTCGGTGATTGCGAGGTCTATCTGGCCCACCGGGACATCTCCCCGGAGAAGCTGGTCGAGGCGGCCGTCGAGATCGCCCGCAGTATCGGCGCCGGGCCGTACATCGACGACTACGAGCCGCCCGCCTGAGCGCCAGGTGTACCGCTACGTCTTCAACACCTCGGCGTGCATGTCTTCGAGGTTCTTGCCCTTGGTCTCCTCGACCCAGCGCCACACGAAGAGGAACGACAGCACCGCGCAGATCGCATAGAACCCGTATGCCGCCCCGAGCATGTTGCGCAATTCCGGGAACGACACGGTGATGAGCCAGTTCGCCGCCCACTGCCCCGCGGCCGCCAGACCGAGCGCGGCCGCGCGGATCCGGTTGGGGAACATCTCTCCGAGCAGCACCCACACCACCGGCCCCCATGACATACCGAAGGCCACCACGAACAGGTTGGCCGCGACCAGCGCTATCGGACCGGTGATACCACCGAGGAAGGGCTGTTGCTCCATCAAACCCGTCGAGGTGTTGAGTACCTCATGCGTCTTTGCCGTACCGAAGATCACGGCCATCGTGCCCAGTGTCACCGCCATTCCCAACGACCCGATCAGCAGCAACGGTTTACGGCCCACCCGGTCGATCAATGCGATCGCGATCAGCGTGGTCAAGATGTTGGTCACCGAGGTGATGACGGTGATGACGAACGACGAATTCTCGTCGAATCCGACGGCCTGCCACAGCACGTTCGAGTAATAGAAGATCACGTTGATGCCGACGAACTGCTGGAAAACGGACAGGCCAAGACCCACCCACACGATGCCGTAGACCCCACCGGTCGGTTTACGTAGATCACGCCAGGCTGCGGGCTTCTCCTGCTTGAGGGTGTCCTGGATGCGGTTCAGGGTGATCTCGAGGTTCTTCTCGCCCAGCAGCCGTGAGAGCACCTTGCGTGCTTCGGGAATGCGGTGTGTGGCAACCAGATACCGGGGCGACTCGGGGATCGTGAACGTCAGCAGACCGTAGACGGTCGCCGGAATCGCCATCATCAAGAACATCCACCGCCACGCCTCCATGTTCAGCCACAGTTCCTTGGTGGCGTCCCCGGCGAGGCGGGCCAGCAGCGCATCGATGCTCAGCGACAGGAAGATGCCGCAGACGATGGCCAACTGCTGCAGGGACCCCAACCGTCCGCGGATTCCCGGCGGTGAGGTTTCGGCGATGTAGGCCGGCGCGATCACCGAGGCGATGCCCACACCGATGCCGCCGACGATGCGGAACAGGACCACCACCCAGACGCTGGGGGCCAGCCCGGTGCCGATCGCGCTGATGAAGAAGAACACCGCGGCGATCTTCATGACGGCGAGTCGACCGATGCGGTCGGCGATCCGGCCCGCCGTCAGCGCCCCGACGGCCGCTCCCAGCAGTGCCGAGGCCACCGCGAATCCCAGGATCTTGTTGTCGATGTCGAAGTTCTTCTGGACGGCGTCGACCGCGCCGTTGATCACCGCGCTGTCGTAGCCGAACAACAACCCACCGAGGGCGGCGACCGAAGCGATCCGCACGGCGCTGCGCCCCGACGAGAAATACTCGTCGTCGTGGACCGACGAAGTACCGCCGCTTACCGGACCATGTGACATGACCTGTCCTCTCCGCGCCGTCGGGTGACCAGTCATCATCACCTTGGCACAGTGAGCCCAAAGGTCGGGCCATATCCGGGTAGCTGACTTCGGCGCGTCTCAGACGCCGCGGGCACCCGAGCCGACGGCCAGTTCGGCGTGGATGGAACGCAGATCCCAGACACCGAGGGCGCCCAGCGTTTCCGCGTGCCGACGGCCCGGGCCCTGCGGCACCTCGATGTCGTTGGGCACCACCAGCACGGAACAGCCGGCGGACTCCGCAGAGGTCGTACCGGTCACCGAGTCCTCGACTGCCAGGCAGTCGGCCGGCACCACGCCGAGCAGCTCGGTGGCCCGCAGATACGGATCCGGTGCCGGCTTGCCGTTCGGTACCTCGTCGCCGCAGACGATCACCGAGAAGTAATGGCGGCCAATGCTATTCAAGGCTCGCTCGGCGAGATCTCGGCGCGTGTTGGTGACGAGCGCCATCGGGACGCCCGCCGCGGACAATCCCTCGAGCATCTCCTGGGCACCCGGCCGCCAGGGCAGGCCCTGGTCGAACAGCTCACCGGTGTAATCGTGCAACCAATCCGCCGACTCGGCCATCGCGGCCGGATCCGGCTCGAGACCGAGGTCGTCGTAGACGATGCGCATCACAGATTCCGACGAGCCGCCGACCGTGGACTCGCGCACCTCGGGTGTGAGCACCGCGCCCATGCGGGCATACAGCGCGTGCATCGCAATGTCCCAGAGCTTTTCGGAGTCGACAAGGGTGCCGTCCATGTCCCACAGCACCGCCCGCATGATCCGATTGTCCCATCGCACAACCGAGCTCGCGAAATCATGTGACTCAACGCACTGCGGGGCGCCGGGTTTCGGCTCAGTCCTCCGGGTTGTAGGCGAGGTTGGAGGACAACCAGCGCTCGGCTTCGGCCAGGGTCCAGCCCTTGCGCTTCGCGTAATCGGCGACCTGGTCCTGGGCCACCCGGCCGACCACGAAGTACTGCGACTGCGGGTGCGAGAAGTACCAGCCGCTGACCGCCGCGCCGGGCCACATCGCCATCGACTCGGTCAGCTCGATGCCGGTGCGCTCATGGACGTCCATCAACTTCCAGAGCGTCGCCTTCTCGGTGTGTTCCGGGCAGGCCGGGTAGCCGGGGGCGGGACGGATGCCGACGTACTTCTCGGCGATCAGCGCGTCGTTGTCCAGCTGTTCGTCGGGCTGGTATCCCCAGAACTCCTCGCGGACCCGCTGATGCATGCGTTCGGCGAAGGCCTCGGCCAACCGGTCGGCCAGTGACTCCAGCAGGATGGCGCTGTAGTCGTCGAGGGCGGCCTTGAACTCCATGATCTTGTCCTGGCTGCCGAGCCCGGCGGTGACGGCGAAGGCGCCGATATAGTCCGGCACCCCAGTCTCCTTGGGAGCGATGAAGTCTCCCAACGATCGGTTCGGGATGCCGTCGCGGTGCTCGCCCTGCTGGCGCAGGTTGTGCAGCGTGGTCAACACCTCGGTGCGGCTCTCGTCGGTGTAGACCTCGACGTCGTCGCCGACGGCGTTCGCCGGGAAGAAGCCGATCACCCCGTTGGCCGTCAGCCACTTCTCCTTGATCAGCGTGTCGAGCATCTCCTGGGCGTCGTCGTAGAGCTTGCGGGCGGTCTCACCGGTGGCCGGGTTGTTGAGGATGTCGGGGAAACGGCCCTTCATCTCCCAGGCGTTGAAGAACGGCTGCCAGTCGATGTACTCGCGCAACTCGGCCAGGTCGTACTCGTGGAAATCTCGCACGCCGAGACCGTGGGCGGGCACCGGCGGCGTGTAGCCGTCCCAGTCGATCGGCGTGCGGTTGGCGCGCGCCTTCTCCAGCGTCAGCATCGGCCGCTCGTTCTTCTGGGCGTGCCGCTCGCGCAAGGCCGCGTAGTCCTTCTCGGTGGCCTCCAGCAGCGCCGGGCGCTGCTTGTCGTCGAGCAGCGCGGCAGCGACCGGCACG
The DNA here is from genome assembly GCF_001666875.1 of Mycobacterium sp. E802. NCBI lineage: Bacteria > Bacillati > Actinomycetota > Actinomycetes > Mycobacteriales > Mycobacteriaceae > Mycobacterium > Mycobacterium sp. E802. Next base: position 26,380 of record NZ_LZJD01000099.1, on the reverse strand, counting down.
GAACGGGAGGCGTCCTTGACCCAGACCACCGGACCGCTACGCCGCGGCGAGATCTTCACCGCGGTGTGCGCGCGCGAGGTGGTCGCGCCACCGATCAGCAACGGGATCTCCAGGCCCTCGCGTTCCATCTCGACGGCGAAGTTGGACATCTCGTCCAGGGACGGGGTGATCAGGCCGGACAGCCCGATGATGTCGGCGTCGTGCTCCCTGGCCGCATCCAGGATTTTCTGCGCCGGCACCATCACGCCGAGGTCGATCACCTCGAAGTTGTTGCACTGCAAGACAACTCCGACGATGTTCTTGCCGATGTCGTGGACGTCGCCCTTGACCGTCGCCATCACGATCGTGCCGTTGGTGTCCTTGGAGTCGCCGGGCTGCTTCTCGGCCTCGATGTACGGCAGCAGGTAGGCGACGGCCTTCTTCATCACCCGGGCCGACTTCACCACCTGTGGCAGGAACATCTTGCCCGAGCCGAAGAGGTCCCCGACGACGTTCATCCCGTCCATCAACGGACCCTCGATCACCTCGATCGGGCGGCCGCCCGACGCGGCGATCTCGGCCCGCAGTTCCTCGGTGTCCTCCTCGACGTGGACATCGATGCCCTTGACCAGGGCGTGGGTGATCCGCTCCCGGACCGGCAGGGAGCGCCACTCGGCAGCCTGCGGGTCCTCGTCCTTCCCGGACTTGTTGAAGCGTTCGGCGATCTCGAGCAACCGCTCCGCGGCGTCGGCGCGACGGTTGAGCACCACGTCCTCGATGCGGTCCCGCAGCTCGGGATCGATCGAGTCGTAGGGCACCAGGGCACCCGCGTTCACGATGCCCATGTCCAGACCCGCTTTGATGGCGTGGTAGAGGAACACCGCGTGGATCGCCTCGCGGACCGGGTTGTTGCCCCGGAACGAGAACGACACGTTCGAGATACCGCCGGAGAGGTGCACTCCGGGCAGGTTCTCCTTGATCCAGGCGCAGGCCTCGATGAAGTCGATCCCGTAGGTGGCGTGCTCCTCGATACCGGTGGCCAGCGCGAAGCAGTTCGGGTCGAAGATGATGTCCTCGGCCGGGAAGTCGACCTTCTCGGTCAGGATTCGGTAGGCACGGCCGCAGATCTCCTTGCGGCGCTCCAGGTTGTCGGCCTGCCCCTGCTCGTCGAAGGCCATCACGACGACGGCGGCGCCGAACTTGCGGCACAACTGCGCCTCGCGGATGAACTTCTCCTCGCCCTCCTTCATGGAGATCGAGTTGACGATCGGCTTGCCCTGGACGTTCTTCAAGCCCGTCTCGATGACCTCCCACTTGGAGGAGTCGATCATCACCGGGACGCGGCTGATGTCCGGCTCGGAGGCGATCAGCTTGGTGAACCGGTCCATCGCGGCGACGCCGTCGATCATGCCCTCGTCCATGTTGATGTCGATGACCTGTGCACCGACCTCGACCTGCTGCAGGGCCACCGACAGCGCGGTGTCGTAGTCCTCGGCCTTGATCAGGTTGCGGAAGCGGGCCGAGCCGGTGATGTTGGTGCGCTCACCGATGTTGACGAACAGGGAGTCCTCGGTGATGTTGAGCGGCTCCAGGCCGGCCAACCGGGTGGCGACCGGGATCTCGGGCACCTGCCGCGGTGGCTTCCCCTCGACGACCTTGGCGATCTCGGCGATGTGCGCGGGCGTCGTGCCGCAGCATCCGCCGGCCAGGTTGAGCAGGCCGTCCTGAGCGAACTCCGCGATGTAGGAGGCCTGACGCTGCGGCGTCTCGTCGTACTCGGCGAAGGCGTTGGGCAGGCCGGCATTCGGGTAGCAGGACACGAACGTGTCGGCGACCCGTGCCATCTCGGCGATGTAGGGCCTCATCTCCGGTGCGCCCAGCGCACAGTTGAGGCCGACCGCGAGCGGCTTGGCGTGCCGGATCGAGTTCCAGAACGCCTCGGTGACCTGGCCGGACAGCGTCCGCCCGGACGCATCGGTGATCGTGCCGGAGATGATCACCGGCCAGCGCCGGCCGCGCTCCTCGAACAGGGTCTCGAGGGCGAACACCGCGGCCTTGGCGTTGAGCGTGTCGAAGATCGTCTCGACGATGATGATGTCGGAACCACCGTCGACCAAGCCCTTGGCTGATTCGAGGTAGGCGGCGACCAGCTGGTCGTAGGAGACGTTGCGGGCTCCGGGATCGTTGACGTCCGGTGAGATCGACGCGGTACGTGTCGTCGGCCCCAGTGCCCCGGCGACGTAGCGGGGCTTGTCAGCGGTGCTGTACTCGTCGCAGGCCGCCCGGGCCAGCGCGGCGCCGGCGTAGTTCAGTTCGTAACTGAACTCCTCCATGCCGTAGTCGCCCAGCGACACCGCGTTGGCGTTGAAGGTGTTGGTCTCCAGGATGTCGGCGCCGGCCTCGAGGTATTCGCGGTGGATCGCCTCGATGATGTGCGGCTGCGTCAGGTTGAGCAGGTCGTTGTTGCCCTGCAGATCGCTGGGCCAGTCCTTGAACCGCTCGCCGCGGTAACCGGCCTCGTCCGGGCGGTCGCGCTGGATCGCCGTACCCATCGCGCCGTCGATCACCATGATCCGCTCGCGCAGGGTAGCCGTCAGGTCCTCGGTGCAGTCGGGGCGGATGTTCGGCTCGAAGGTGTCCGACGCCTTCGCATTCGACCCAGACGCATTGGACCCAGACGAATTGAACTCAGAGGTATTCGACTCAGAAGTGCTCACGTACGTTCCTTCCGTAGCGGAAGGCGTCCTTGTCTCTGCCGAGCGTGGCGGATACCGCAGGGGTCCGGCCCCCCCGATAACCGTTGCAACGCCTCTCGACCAGAAAAGTCTACGTCGTCACCCGATCGACGTCTGGACACCCATCCCGTCGCGTCTACCGCGACCGCCCGCGGATCTTGTCGGCAATGTCGTCGTCACCAAGGCTAACCAGGCTGTGGCCGACCATATTTCATCTCCGCGGCGCGTGGCCGGCGGACGGTCTGCACTTGGCTGCCCAGGTCGATGCCATCGACCGATGTGTCAGCGACAGTCACATCAACAGGGTAGACGGTCTATCAAACATGCTGTTCGACCCCGCGACGACCCGCGCGCGCAACGCGCTCATCGGCACCATCGGAAGGCTTACGCTGAAGGTGTGACACCGTCGTATCCGAACGCCGGCCGGCCGATCAACCTGCCCGAACTGAAGGACGCCACCATCGTGGCGGCATTCGAGGGCTGGAACGACGCCGGCGACGCGGCCAGTGACGCGCTGGACCACCTGGATGCGATCTGGGAGGCCCAACCCATCGTCGAGATCGACGACGAGTCGTATTACGACTACCAGGTGAACCGCCCGGTGATCCGTCAGGTCGACGGCGTCACCCGGGAGCTGGTGTGGCCGTCGATGCGGGTCTCGCACTGCCGTCCCCCGGGCAGCAACCGCGATGTGGTGTTGATGCACGGGGTGGAACCCAACATGCGCTGGCGTACGTTCTGCGCGGAGTTGCTGGCCATCGCCGACAAGCTCAATGTGCAGACCGTGGTGATCTTGGGCGCGCTGCTGGCCGACACCCCGCACACCCGGCCGGTTCCGGTGTCGGGCTCGGCGTACTCATCGGATTCGGCGAAGGTGTTCGGGCTGGAAGAAACCCGGTACGAGGGTCCGACCGGGATCGCCGGGGTGTTCCAGGATGCCTGTGTGCAGGCCGGGATTCCGGCGGTGACGTTCTGGGCGGCGGTCCCGCACTACGTGTCCCAACCGCCCAGCCCCAAGGCCACCGTGGCCCTGCTGCGCCGCGTCGAGGACGTGCTCGACGTCGAGGTGCCGCTGGCCGATCTGCCCGCCGCCGCCGAGGAGTGGGAGCAGGCCGTCTCCGAGATGACGGCCGAGGACGAAGAGATCGCCGAGTACGTCGCGTCGCTGGAGCAGCGTGGCGACGCCGAGGTGGACATGAACGAGGCGCTCGGCAAGATCGATGGTGACGCGTTGGCGGCGGAGTTCGAGCGCTACCTGCGGCGGAGAGGCCGCTGAGCGGCCTGTTCAACCGGCGCCGTTAGGACTCGGGTTTCTCCAGCGCTTCGATGCGGGCGCTGGTCGAGCGGCCCAGCGCGGCGGCCTCGGCGTCCAGCTTGGGCAGCAGCGTCGGCGTGAACTTGCGGATGTCGCGTTCGGCCAGCGACGTGGACACCACCGGCCGGATCCAGCGGAACGCCCCCACCCACTCCGGGCTGTAGATGCGCTTCTTGCGTCCCTCGATGCCCTTGACGAAGGCCGCGCCGCAGGCGTCGACGGTGGTGGTCCGGTTCAACGGCGGCGGCAGTTTGGACAGCATCTCGCGGAACGCCGACAGGTCGGACTTCGCGTCCTGTACCAGCGGAGTGTCGATCCAGCTCATGTGCGCCGAGCCGACGTCGACGCCGAGGTGGGCCACCTCCAGTCGCAGGGTGTTGGCGAAGTACTCGGCCCCGGCCTTGGAGGCGTGATAGGCGGCCAGCCCGGGGGCTGAGGTGAATGCCGCCAGCGAGGACACCACGAGTACGTAGCCGCGGCGTTGGATGACCGCCGGGAGCGTGGCCCGGACGGTGTTGAACACCCCGACCACGTTGATGTCGACGACGCGCTTGAACGCCTCGGGATCCACCTGCATGACCGAGCCGAAGCTGGCGATACCGGCGTTGGCCATCACGACGTCGATGCCGCCGAAGCGCTCGACGGCGGCATCGGCGGCCTTCTGCATGGCAGCCAGGTCGCGCACGTCGGCCAGCGCGGTGAGCACATGTTCCTCGCCGAGTTCGGCGGCCAGCGCGCTCAGCGGGGCCTCGTCGAGATCGGTGAGCACGAGCTTGGCGCCCCGACGTCGCAACCGGCGGGCCACCTCGGCGCCGATCCCGCGCGCACCGCCGGTGATGAACACGACTTTCCCGTTCACAGAACCCATGGCGGTAACGTACCGCCGCGCCCAGCTACAGGTCCACACCCAGCAATGCGTCGACCGCAGTCGCGACCAATCCCGGTGCGGCGGGGTCATGCCCGCCGTAGGCCAGCGCATCGGTACACCAACCATCAAGTGCGGCAAGAGCTTTCGGGGTGTCCAGATCGTCGGCGAGATATTGGCGCACCCGGGCCACCACATCGGTGGCATCCGGTCCGGCAGGCAGTGCGGTGGCCCTGCGCCAGTGCGCAAGCCGGTCGGTGGCCTCGGCGAGCACGGCGTCGCTCCAGAACCGGTCGCTGCGGTAGTGCCCGGCGAACAATCCCAGCCGAATGGCCGAGGGCTCCACCCCCTGCGCGCGCAGTCGCGACACCAGCACCAGGTTGCCGCGGCTCTTGCTCATCTTGTGCCCGTCCCAGCCGATCATCCCGGCGTGCACATAGTGGCGGGCGAAACGCCGCTCCCCCGTTGCCGATTCGGCGTGGGCCGCGGAGAACTCGTGGTGCGGGAAGATCAGGTCGCTGCCGCCGCCCTGGATGTCCAGCCCGGTGCCGATGCGGGTCAGCGCGATCGCCGAACACTCGACATGCCAGCCGGGCCGGCCCGGACCGAACGGCGAGGGCCAGCTGGGTTCGCCGGGACGCTCGGCCCGCCACAGCAGCGCGTCGAGTTCGTCGCTCTTGCCGGCCCGCTCCGGGTCACCACCGCGCTCACCGAACAGCCGCAGCATGGTGTCGCGGTCGTAGCCCGACTCGTAGCCGAACTGCACGGTGGCGTCGGCACGGTAGTACACGTCGGGGTACTGGGCGTCGTCGAGGACGTAGGCCGCCCCCGAGGCCAGCATCTTCTCGACCAGCTCGATCACCTCGGCGATGGCGTCGGTGGCAGCCACGTAGTCCTGCGGCGGCAGCACCCGCAGCGCGGTCATGTCCTCGCGGAACAACTGGGTCTCGCGGTCACCGAGGTCGCGCCAGTCGATGCCGTCGCGCTCGGCGCGTTCGAACAGCGGGTCGTCGACGTCGGTGACGTTCTGTACGTAATGCACGCTGTGCCCGGCATCCAGCCACAGCCGGTGCACCAGGTCGAAGGTCAGGTAGGTCGCGGCGTGGCCCAGATGGGTGGCGTCATACGGCGTGATGCCGCACACGTACATCGTGGCCGTCGGGCCCGGGCTGACGGGACGGACCTGCCGATCGGCGCTGTCGTACAGCCGTAGTTGCGGACCACGCCCTTTCAGCACCGGAATTGACGGCGCCGCCCACGATTGCATGGCCTCGACTCTAAGGTGCTCGCTCAGGACGGCCTCCCGCCGGTCGGTCCCCACAGTTCAGGTAGACAGACAACCGCGCCGACGAATCCATTCCCGCGGCGCTCATCGGGAGGCGACCCCGATCGCCTCCAACAGGATGGGCGCCAGCTCCTTGCGGCACATGACGAAGTCCGGCAGATATGGATCGGCGCGGTTGTAGCGCAGTTCCGAGCCGTCCAACCGGGAGGCGTGCAGGCCCGCGGCCAGCACCACCCCTGCCGGTGCGGCCGAATCCCACTCCCACTGCCCGCCGGCGTGGATGTAGGCGTCGACGTCACCGCGCACCACGGCCATCGCCTTGGCCCCGGCCGAACCGATGCGCACCATCCGGAAATCGAGCTGCTCGCGCATCCGCCACAGCACCGCCGGCGGCCGGTTCGAGCTCGCGGTGATCAACAACGGCCCGGGGCGCCGCGGACCCGGTGGGCTGACCGCATCGCTGCGGTACACCTCGCCGCGGGCCGGCAGGGCCACCACCGCATCCGACAGGCCGCCGTCGACGCCGACCGAGCGCTGCCACAACGCGATGTGCACGGCCCAGTCCTCGCGGCCCGGCAGCGAGAACTCGTGCGTGCCGTCGACCGGGTCGACGATCCAGACCCGATCGGCGTCGACGCGGGCCAGGTCGTCGACCGCCTCCTCGCTGAGCACCGAATCCCCGGGGCGGGCCTGGGCCAACCGGTCGAGGATCAGGGCGTTGGATCGCCGATCCCCCTCGTCACCGAGGTAGTACGGGTCGTAGAAGCCGATCTCCTCGCGTACGGCCAACAACAGCTCACCGGCTTCCTTGGCCACGGCGGCAGCCAGGTCGGCGTCGGTCGAGTGCACCCACCAAGTATCGGTGGCGGGCCAGGCCGGTGCGCTGGCGGGGCCGGTTGTGCCATTAGGGTCAAGCCATGACCGAGCAGACGCCTGTCGACAACCTGTCCGACTCGTGGCGCTGGAAGTTCGATTTCTTCAGTACCTACGGGCTGCCTAGCGCGAGCCCGGAAGCCAAGGCCGCGTACCGCAACCTCAGCTTGATGGCCAAGCTGCGGCTCACGTCGAACATCCTGGCGTTTCTGTTCGGGCCGCTCTACTTCTTCGTCAAAGGCATGTGGCGCAAGGGTTTGACGCTGCTGGGGTTGACGATCGCGGTCGCGGTGGTGTTCACGGCCATCGGGGTCAGCGACGGCATCGCCCGCGCCATCGGCCTGGGAATCGCCGCGATGGCGATGTCGACCGCCAACTACGCCTACTACCTGCACGTGGTGCGCGGCAGCCAGTCCTGGAATCCGTTCGAGGGGTTCGGACGCGCCCGCTAGAACGCCGGCCATGGGATCGGCCGGTGCCGATCGGGTGTCGGCATCACCGGATCATCCAGTAAGCCAACGATTCTCGATCGCAGCGCGGCGATCTCGGCGTCGGTGATGTGTGGGCACAGCTGTTCGGCCAGGCCGGCGAAGCCGTCGCGCAGCGCCGCGACGTCGGCCAGCGTTTCGTCGTCGACGGGTTTGCCGGCCCACCCCCACAGCACCGTGCGCAGCTTGTCTTCGACGTGCAGGCTCACCCCGTGGTCGACGCCGTACACCGCGCCGTCGACCCCGGCCAGGATGTGCCCGCCCTTGCGGTCGGCGTTGTTGATCAGCACGTCGAACACCGCCAGCCGGAACAGCCGGGGATCGTCGGCGTGTACCAGGGTCACCTCGTCACCGGCGTAGTCGTAGGCCTGCAGGATCGGCAGGAAACCCGGTGGAAGATGGCCGGCCGGCAGCAGGTCCACCAGATCGGGACCGGCCGCCGGCTCGTCGCCCACCGCGCCTTCCGGCTGGTCCACCCACCGCTGCACCATGCCGGGCCCGGCCGGACCGTCACGAATAATGGTGCGCGGCACCAGGTTCCACCCGAGACTGGCCGACACCAGGTACGCACCGACCTCGCGGCCGGCCAAGGTGCCGTCGGGAAAATCCCACAGCGGCGCCTCGCCCCGAATCGGTTTGTACACGCAGTGCACCTGGCGGTCGCGAAAGTTGGCCTCGCACAGGAAGGTGGCGTTGCTGGCCGAGCGGATGCGGCCGATCACCGTCAGTTCGCCCTCGGCCAGCGCCTCATCGTCGGGTTGGGCGGGCCCGCGCTCAGGTGTCGGCGTCATCGTCGGACCCGGTGATCTCACCGCGCCGATAGCCGTTGGTACGCACGCAGATGTGGCCGTCCGGGTCCAGGGGTTCGTCGCACAGCGGGCACGGCGGACGTCCCGCCGAGATCACCCGGTTGGATCGGGTGGCGAATTCGCGCGCCGACTCCGGGGTGAGGAACACCCGTACCGCGTCCGGCCCGTCCTCGGCGTCGTCGAGGACCACCGACGCGTCGAATTCGCCTTCGGAAACCGCGAGGAGCTCCACCACGACCGTCTGGGCCTCCGAGTCCCAGCCCAGCCCCATGGTGCCCACCCGGAACTCGGCGTCGACCGGGGTGACCAATGGCAACAGGTCGCTCACCTCACCGGTGTCCGGTGGGATCGGCGTGCCGAACCGGCGGTTGATCTCGGTGAGCAACGCGGCGATTCGCTCGGCGAGTACGGCGACCTGCTGCTTCTCCAGGACCACCGAGATCACCCGCTTGTCGTGGACCGCCTGCAGATAAAACGTCCGGTTGCCGGGTTGGCCGACAGTCCCGGCCACGAATCGGTCGGGAGTACGGAATACGTGAATTGCGCGGGCCATGGCACCTTCCAAAATACCGGTATAGCTATGCCGGGTCAGTTGGTGGACCCACCGACCACCGCGTCGGTGGCGGGTTTGGCGGCCAGGCCGGCACTCAACTGCGCACCCGTGTGGTTGATGTGCATGACGAAGGGCCGCAGGTCGGTGTAGCGGATCACGCTCATCGACGCCGGGTCGGCGGTGATGCGCTGGAACCCGTCCAGATGCACCCCCAGCGCGTCGGCCAGCACCGCCTTGATCACGTCGCCGTGTGTGCAGGCCACCCACAGCACGTCGGCGCCGTGCTGCTCGGCCAGCGCACGGTCACGTTCGCGCACCGCAGTCACCGCGCGGGCCTGCACCTGGGCCAGGCCCTCCCCATCGGGGAACACCGCGGCACTGGGCTGCTGCTGTACCACCGCCCACAACGGTTCCTTGACCAGCTCGCCGATCGCGCGCCCGGTCCAGCTGCCGTAGTCCACCTCGGTGAGCCGCTCGTCGACGATCGGCTCCAACCCCAGCGCCTCGGCCAGCGGTGCCACCGTGCGCTCACAGCGCAACAGCGGAGAACGCACGATCGCGGTCACCGGCAGCTCCCCGATCCGGGCGGCCAGTCCGGCGGCCTGTTCGGCGCCCCGTTCGTCGAGGTCGACGCCGTCGCTGCGGCCGGCCAGGGTGTGCGCGGTGTTCGACGTCGAGCGGCCGTGCCGCAGCAAGATCACCGTCATCTCAGCTCCTCTCGATCACTGCGCGGCCACCACCCCGGTGCCCAGCAGCGCCAACACCACCACACCAAGCACCACGCGGTACCCCACAAACCAATACATGCTGTGCGACACCAGGAATTTCAGGAACCAGGCGATCGCGGCGAAACCAACGACGAAGGCGATCACCGTGGACACCAGCAGCTGAGCACCGGTCGCGCTCATCCCCTCGCCGACGGGGTGGAACGCATCGGGCAGGGAGAACAGGCCCGAGGCGAAAACCGCCGGGATGGCCAACAGGAATCCGAACCGGGCGGCGAGCTCACGCTCCATACCCAAAAAGAGTCCGGCGCTGATGGTCGCGCCCGAGCGCGACACGCCCGGCACCAGCGCCAGGCACTGGGCCAGGCCGACGATGACACTGTCGCGCCAGGTCAACTGCTCGACGCGGCGGGTCTGTCGGCCGTAATACTCGGCCGCGGCGATCACCGCGGAGAACACGATCAACGCCGAGGCCACGAGCCACAGATTGCGTGCGCCACTGCGGATTTCGTCCTTGAACAACAGGCCGAACACCCCGATCGGGATGGTGCCGATGATCACCCACCAGCCGAGCCAGTAGTCAGCCGTGCGGTGGGCCGCCACGAACAGTCCGTTGAACCAGGCCTTGAGGATGCGGGCGATGTCCTTGGCGAAATAGACCAGGACCGCGAGTTCGGTGCCCAGCTGGGTGACCGCGGTGAAGGAGGCGCCGGCGTCGTCGGCGAAGAAGACCCGTGAGGTGATCGCAAGATGCCCCGACGAGGAGACCGGGAGAAACTCGGTGAGCCCCTGGACAATCGACAATACGACCACTTGCAGCCAGGACATGGCACCGACGTCAGTCACGCCGACGACCGTACCGTGACGATCGCCGGGGACGTCGTCAGCGCGTGGCGCGTGAGACCGGTTGCGCGTCGGCCACCGCGTCCCGCACGGTTGCCGACAAGCTGCGTTCGTCAGACAGGTCGATATCGGTCAGTTTGCGGGAGGCCACGGCGACCACGTCGTCCTCGACGGGAACCGGACCCGACAGTCGCGGGCGATAGATCTCGATGATCAATTGCTGACGCTCGATATGGAACGAAAAGCTCCGGCCATCGCCAACCTGGCCAAACCCACTGGCGTGTACACCAGTGGAAATATCCTCCATAGCAAACTCACGGCTAACCAGTTGTTGGTCTGCGGCGAGGGTCATGGTCGAACCATACCTCGACTTATGCCCTAATGGTTGAAGACGCGACCATTTCTGGCCAACCACCATGCCTAAACTGGATCCCTGCCCGTCACCGACCATTCACATCCGATCGAGAGCCCACGTTGCGCCCAATCTTTGCAGGTCAGCCTGTTCGCGCCGGCGTAATCGCGCTGGCCCTGCTGCTCACCGCGGGGTGCACGTCCAACCCCGCCGACGCCCCGCCACCCACCATCGAACCGGCTCAGGCCGCAGTATCGCCGCCGGTCACCGTCACCCCCGATGGCCAGATCACACCGCTGGCCGGACGCGCCGAGAGCGCGGTGTTCGATCCAGCAACAGCCACCCTGGCCGTGCTCTCCCCCGGAGCCGAGGGGCAGTCGACGCTGAGCCTGCTGACCGGCACGGGACCCACCCGGAACGTGACGTTGACCCCGGCGGCCACCGCGATGAGCGTCGACAGCCACGGCGACATCCTGGCCGCCACCCGCGGCGGCTATTTCCGCATCGACATCGGCGCCGCCAAGGCCGACAAGATCGAGGTGGCGGACAACCAGGACGTCGACTTCACCGCGATCGCGGTGCGCACCGACGGCAAAGTCGTGTTGGGCAGCGCCGACGGCGCCGTGTACACGCTGGCCGACGATCACACCGTGAGCGCTCGGCTCAAGATCTTCGCCCGGGTGGATTCGCTTGTCACACAAGGTAATACCGCGGTTGTCCTGGACCGCGGGCAGACCTCGGTGACCGCCGTGGATCCCAGCGGCACCAAGGCCGCGCAGGCACTCCGGGCCGGCGAGGGCGCCACCACGATCGCCGCCGACGCTCGCGGCCGGGTCCTGGTCGCCGACACTCGCGGCGACGAACTGCTGGTGTTCGGCACCGATCCGTTGATCATGCGGCAGCGCTACCCGGTGCCCGCCGCCCCGTACGGCCTGGCCGGATCCGCCGAGTTGGCCTGGGTGTCGCAGACCGCGGCCAACACCGTGATTGGTTACGATCTGTCCACCGGCATACCCGTGGAAAAGGTGCGTCATCGAACCGTGCAGCAACCGAACTCCCTGGCCTACGACGACAAGACCGGCACCCTGTACGTGGTGTCCGGCTCGGGAGCCGGTGTCCAGGTGATCCGTGACGCGGCAGGGCGCCGATGACCACTATCCAGCAAGGCCGCATGCCCCCCGGATGGGACAAGGTCGTCGCCGAGGACCTCTCGGAGGAATACGACTGGATCCCGCTGCGACTGCCCCCTGATGTCACCAGGATCAGCGCGTCGATCCGCTTGTCCATCGAGGCCGAGTACCGCGGCTGGGAACTGACCCGGGTGCGGGCCTACACAGACGGGAGCCGACGGGTGCTGTTGCGCCGCAAGAAAACCGCGTCATCGATGGCGGGCACGCCCCAGGCGCCGTCCCTGTGATGTACGCGGCGCTGCGGCGGGCACTCTTCCTGGTGCCCCCGGAACGGATTCATCTGTGGGTGTTCGCCCTACTGCGGACCGCCACCGGCCCCGCCGTCCTGCGGCGCGCCCTGGCGCGTCGGTTGGCCCCGGCCGATCCGGCGCTGGCCAGCACGGTGTTCGGGGTGCGGTTTCCCGGCCCGATGGGGCTGGCCGCCGGATTCGACAAGGACGGCCGCGGGCTGCAGACCTGGGGCGCGCTCGGCTTCGGCTACGCCGAGGTGGGCACCGTCACCGCGCAGGCACAGCCGGGCAGCCCCGAACCCCGGCTGTTCCGGCTGCCCGAAGACCACGCGCTGCTCAACCGGATGGGGTTCAACAACGAAGGCGCGGGGGCCCTGGCGATGCGACTGGCCGAACACACCCCTGACGTCCCGATCGGGGTGAACATCGGCAAGACCAAGGTCACCCGGGCCGAGGATGCGGTCGCCGACTACGCCGAGAGCACCCGACTGGTGAGCGGGCGGGCCGCCTATGTCGTGGTCAACGTCAGCTCCCCCAACACCCCGGGGCTGCGGGATCTGCAGGCGGTGGAATCGCTGCGGCCGATCCTGGCCGCGGTGCGGGCCGAGACGACCAAGCCGGTACTGGTCAAGATCGCGCCCGACCTCTCGGACGCCGACATCGACGAAATCGCGGACCTGGCAGTGGAATTGGGCTTGGCCGGAATCGTCGCCACCAACACCACGATCTCGCGGGACGGGCTGACCACCCCCGGCGTCGCCGAGTTGGGCGCCGGCGGGATCTCAGGGCGACCGGTGGCGCAGCGGTCGTTGCAGGTGCTGCGTCGGTTGTACTCGCGAGTGGGTGACAAGCTCGTGTTGATCAGCGTCGGCGGGATAGAGACCGCCGACGACGCCTGGGAGCGGATCATCTCCGGAGCCAGCCTGCTGCAGGGCTATACGGGGTTCATCTACGGCGGCGGATTGTGGGCCAAGCAGATTCACGACGGCATCGCCGAGCGGTTGCATGCCGGCGGATTCGCCTCACTGGCCGACGCCGTGGGTTCCGCCAACCCGCGAGCAGACGTAAACCCTTACTAAAATGCCGGTTTCGGTACGGGTTTACGTCTGCTCGGCGGAGAACTACTTCTGCTCGTAGGTGCCGTGGATGACGGCGCGGGCGATGGCCTGGCCGAACAGGTTGAAGCCGAGGTAGGCCGGGGTGGCGCCGTCGGGCAGCTCAAGAGACTCGACCGGCAGGGCGTGCACGGCGATGTAGTACCGGTGCGGGCCGTGACCGGCCGGCGGGGCCGCCCCGATGTAGCGCTTCTGGCTCGCGTCGTTGGCCAGCGTCACCGCGCCGCCGGGCAGCTCACCGCCGTCACCGGCGCCGGCGGGCAGCTCGGTCACCGAGGCGGGCAGATCGGCCACCGCCCAGTGCCAGAAACCCGAGGCGGTCGGAGCATCCGGGTCATACACCGTGACGGCGAAACTCTTGGTCTCGGCCGGGAAACCCGACCAGCTCAGCTGCGGTGAGACGTCTGAACCGCCGGCCCCCATGATCCCGCTGACCTGGTCGTTGGCCAACGGTTGGCCGTCGCTGACCGATTCGGAGGTCAGGGTGAACGTCGGCAGCTTCGGCAGGCTGTCGTACGGAGATGTGCTCATGGTTCCCTCTCGTAGTCAGTTGGTGTAACCAGCTCGTGCAGTCAGCAGTTCCGCAGAAAGTGTTCCAGAACGCCCGCCCCGAATTGCAGGGCATCCACCGGTACGCGTTCGTCGACCCCGTGGAACAACGCGGCGAAGTCCAGGTCCGGCGGCAGCCGCAGCGGCGCGAACCCGAAGCAGCGAATCCCCAACCGCTGGAACGACTTCGCATCGGTCCCGCCCGACAGCATGTAGGGCACGGTGCGGGCCTCGGGGTCCAGGGCGAGGATCGCCGCGTTCATCGCGTCGACCAGATCACCGTCGAAGGTGGTCTCATACGACGGCAGGTCGCGCTCCCAGCTGCGGGTGACGTCGGGTCCGATCAGCGCGTCGACCTCACGCTCGAAGGCCTCCTTGCGGCCCGGCAGCACCCGGCAGTCGATCACGGCCTCCGCCGACGCGGGGATCACGTTGGCCTTGTAGCCGGCCTTGAGCATCGTCGGATTGGCGGTGTCGCGCAGCGTGGCCGACACGATCCGCGCTACGCCGCCGAGCTTGGCGATGGTGCCGTCGAGGTCCGGGGAATTCACGTCGAAGTCGTACCCGGTCTCCTCGGCCACCGCGGTGAGAAACTGCTCCACGGCCGGATTGAGCACCAACGGGAACTGATGGCGGCCCAGCCGGTCCACCGCGCCCGCGATCGCCGTCACGGCGTTGTCGTCGTGCACCATCGAACCGTGCCCGGCCCGTCCCCGCGCGGTCAGCCGCATCCAGGACAGGCCCTTCTCGGCGGTCTCGATCAGGTAGAGCCGACGCTCCCCGCCGTCCTTGCAGGGCACGGTCAGGGAGAACCCGCCCACCTCACCGATCGCCTCGGTGACGCCCTCGAACAGATCGGGCCGGTTGTCCACCAGCCAGTTGGCCCCGTAGGTGCCGCCGTGTTCCTCGTCGGAGACGAACGCGAACAACAGGTCCCGCGGCGGCACGATCCCCGAACGCTTGAAGTGGCGGGCCACCGCGATGGCCATCCCGACCATGTCCTTCATGTCGACCGCGCCGCGGCCCCAGACATAACCGTCCTTGACCGCGCCGGAGAACGGATGCACGCTCCAGTCGGCCGGCTCGGCCGGGACGACGTCGAGGTGGCCGTGGATCATCAGCGCCCCGCGCGACGGATCGGCGCCGGCCAAGCGGGCGAACACATTGCCCCGCCCGGGTGCCCCGGCCTCCACGTATTCGGTCTCGTAACCGACCTCCTGCAGCTGCTCGGCCACCCAGTGGGCACACTCGGCCTCACCCTTGGTAGTAACCGGATCACCGGTGTTGGAGGTGTCGAATCGGATGAGCGCGCTGACGAGATCGACCACCTCGTCGGCGCTGGAGGCGGGGACAGTCACAGTCCCATTCGTACCACTGGGACACCGGTTTGGGTCTAGGGCACACAATCCGATAGCCTTAGGCGCCCAACCCGCAAGGTTGGCAAGTCCGAGTGGCGGAATGGCAGACGCGCTAGCTTGAGGTGCTAGTGCCCTATTAACGGGCGTGGGGGTTCAAGTCCCCCCTCGGACACAATTCAGACCGGGATCAATTTCCCGGCCACGGCGGCAACCCAACTCAGTTCCTTGTGGAAGATGTCGCTGTGTGCCCCGGACGGGCCCGCATCGGCGATCACCACCTCTGACGAGTTCAGGTTCAGGATCTGGCCCGGTTGGAACGGATACTGCGCCCCCTCATCGCCCAGAACCTGCGTGTCACTGCCGAATGCGCCCAGTGCGCCCATCGCCCGCCACCGCGCCATCGGATCGTCGAGGCCGGCGGCATCGTCACCGGCGGTCAACGAGGCCAACGGGTAGAACGTCCCCAGCGCCCGGTCATGGCTGGAGAAGCAGACCGCCATCGGACCGTCGATCCGGGCCAATCGGCCCGCCAGGGCGCCGTCGCCGTCCCGGAACGGCAGCCCCTTCGTGAATGTGAACCGGGAGAATGCGCCCTGCAGCAGGGTCACCGATTTCACCGGCGACGGCCGGTGATCGGCGATGCCGTCGAGCGCGAACGACACCAGCCGGGCACCGAAGCTGTGTCCGATCAGATGGATCCGCAGATCCGGATGAGCACCGGAGAGATCGTCGATCGCGGGGCCCAACCCGGTGCGTCCGACGACGCCGGCCCGGTTCTTCATCTTCCAGTAGCTGAGCTGACGCAAGACTTCCTTGGCACCGTGCCAGAGCTTGTCGCCCACGTCGCCGAGACCGGCCGCCCCGCCGGTGCCGTCGGCGTCGGTGAACCGGACGCCGGAATCGGCCAACCGGTCGGCGAACCGGGTGAAGACGTCGACGGGCTCCCGTTGCGGGTCCAGCATGCCTGGTACCTGGACCGGCGTGTCCGCCTCGCCGTCGTCGAAACCACTCCGGGTCGCGGCGTTGAACCGGCGCAACTCGGCGAACATTTCGTGCGCGCGCTGTGCGGTGGGTGGCTTCTCCAACAGCGCGGCGATGGCGTCCAGATGCGCGCTGCCATCGGGAAACATGTCCTTGAGGTCGGCCAACTCGGCGGGCCCGAGCATGGCCGGGCCGGCCGCTGTCGCGGTGCGTTCGGTCAACGCCGCCGCCCCGCCGCCGTCATGTGCGGGCGTGCCCTCGAAGTCCGGGATCGGTTCGTCCCGCCACAGTTGCGACGGCCATCGGATTCCGACGAATCCGACCTTCCGGTCACCGTCGAGCTGATCGGCCAGCAGGGCGAACCAGCGGGCATACAACGACTCTGCTGCGGCCTCGTCGTTGTTCCAGCCGTGGGAGAACAGCACCAGGTCGGTGAGTGCGTGGGCGCCGATGCCCTCGCGTATCGCGGCGAGGGTGTCCGTGTCGACGTCGCCGTCGGCGTCGAACACCAGCCGCCACAACGGCCTGCCCTCGATGGTGTCGGTCATGGTGACTCCTCGATGCTGTGGATCTTCAGACGGATTGCAGGGCCCGCATCAGGTCCAGCAGGCCCGCCCCCTGGAACGCCCGGTCGCGACCGAGCGAGGTGGCCGATTCGATGAAGATGCGCTTGATCTCGTCGGGCCGGCCGACCAGTTCGCGCTGCACCGACAGGAATGCCGCGATCGCCCCGGACACATGCGGCGCGGCCATGCTGGTCCCGGTGGCCTCGATGTAGATCGCCGCGCTCTCCGGCGGCGCGTCGGTCTGCCGCAGCACATCGCTGCGCATTCGACCGGCCGCGACCGAGGTGATGCGCTCACCGGGAGCCAGCAGGTCGGGCTTGCACCGGCCGTCACCGGTGGGGCCCTTGGACGAGAAGTACGACACCCCGGAGGTATGCGGGGCGTCGCGGTGCGTCGAACCGACGGTGATGGCGCGCTCGGCGTTGCCGGGATCGTTGATCGTCATGCCCGCACTGAACTTCGTGACGTCGGTGGTGAACAGCGGGTTGAGCGAGACGTATCCGCTGTTTCCGGCCGCCGCGACCACGACCACCCCCGACCGCACGGTCTTGTCGACCTCGATGCACAGCGGGCTCTGACCGCACGCGAACCACTCCGCGGCGAACTCGTAACCCAGGCTGAGGTTCACGCCGTGGATGCGCGGCATCCGCTGGCTCGCGGCGTTCACCTCGCGGACATAGGCCAGGGCCCGCATCACCCGACTCACCCGCGCGGCCCGCTCCCCCGGCCCCAACACCTTCAGACTGACCAACTTGGCCTCGGGTGCCATCCCGGCCAACCGGCTCGGATCGCTGATCGCCCGCTTCTGCAGGATGGGGATATCGCCTTCCGGCGCACCGACATTGAAGCGCTTCTCGGCCACATAGACGTCGTCGGCCGATTTTCCGACAAGGCCGCCGGCGATGATGCCCGCAACATGGGAGCCGTGTCCGTCCGCATCCTGCAGTGCACTGGGCGTGAATGCCGCCTCACCCCCGGTCACCGTGAAATCGCGATGTAGGTCGCAGACCGAGGGGTCCGTGACGGTGGCCCGGTCACCGAAATGTGGATGCGTCTCGTCGATCCCGGAATCGACGACGGCCCAGACGATTCCGGACCCGAAGCAGGCGAATGTCCGCTGCGCGGGGACCGCCTTGACGGTGTTGGACGACGCGTCGATCTGCGGGTGGGCGTCGAAATCCGGCCAGATCCGGTAGACCGCCCGCTCGGGCCACTGCTGCGGCACCGCGTCCGCCGAGACCATGCCCTCGATCTGGCGGGTGGTCAGCTCACCGACCATGAACTGGTCGGCCACCGTCAGCGGGACGTCGGCCCCGCCGACCAGGCGCCACAGCTCGCGCACCCGGTCCATCGCCGCCGCAACTCCCCCGGCAAACCGCAGATTGAGTTCGATCATGATCGGCCACAACGTTTCCCGCGCCGTCTCGGCGTCATCGTCAGGGCCCACCACAAACTTCTCCCGCAGTGGCGGCGTGATCACCCCGGCCACCAGCAGGTCGCGGTGCGGTGGCGCGTCGGCCGGAGCCACCGCCCGGGCCCGCTCCTGCGGCGCCATCGCCCGCTCACAGGCCTGCTCGGCGGCACGGCGGCCGGCCGCCGTCAAGGCCACCGTCGGCTCGGCCCCCGCCGCGTCCTTCCTCGCGCGTCGTCGGGTCGCCAGCTTGTCGTGCACCAGCCGGTCGACGGCCTCGGCGACACTGCGGTGCCACCGCGGCGTCCCGTCCGCGCAGAGACGATCCTCGGAGTCGAACCGTGAGGCGAACCGGGCGGCCACGGCTTCCAGGATGTTCTGCGGACCGGCGTCGATGTTCTTGGCTGCCAAGTCGGCCAGGGCGCACTGCGCCCGATCGGTCCAGGCTTCACTGTTTGACGGACTCACCGCAACACCTCGGAACTGTGCTCGACCCTACAACTGGCATTCAACACACGATCGGGCCTCAGGGAGGCGATAGTTCGCCGATTCCGCAATCGACGGTTCGACGCCGCCGGTTCGAGCATGCGCGCGTGGGTGCTGAGCATGGGTGCGCGCTCAGTCCGGCCGGCCGACGCCGTCGGCCCACAATCCGGGCCAGTTGCCGGCCACCTGTTTGGGGTAGCCGGCGTCGACCCGTGACGACGCGATGTCATAGCGGATGTACTGCGACCCTTTGAAGAAGTACGCCTTGCCGTTGTTGCGGATCACCACATGATCGATGCCGCTCTCGTATTCGGTGGGTAGATTGGGCGCCCAGTTGTCCTTGATCGGCTTGGGATAACCCGCGTCGACCTGATCGGTGGCGATGTCGTAGCGCAGATACTGCGCCCCCTTGAAGAAGTAGGCCTTGCTGTTCGGCCACACCACCACCGCATCGAAACCATCCGGCCAGATGCCCGGCCACCCCGCCGAGATGTCCATCGGATAACCGGGATCCACCCGATCGGTCGGCAGATCGAAGCGCAGGTATCGGCTGCCCTTGAAGAAGTACGCTTTTCCGTTGGTCCACAGCACATCCGCGTCGATGCCATCGGCGAACTCCGCCGGGAAACCGGCCCAGAACCCGGCCACCGGCAGCGGATAACCGGGATCCGTCTTGCCTACGGCCTCGTCGAACCGCGCGTACTGCGAGCCGTTGAAGAAGTACAGTTTGCCGTTCGGCCACACCGAGCTCGGCGACACCGGACCGGGGTACATGCTCGCCGCGAACTGGGCGTCCAGGTTGTCGATGTCGGTTCCGCCGGGTACATCGATGCCGTCGGTCATGATCGAACCCGGCAGTTCGTAGCACATGATCGAGTTCTCGTCGGTCTCGTTGGTCGCGGTCAAGGCCGAGACATCGAACGGGGTGAGCACCTGCTCGATCACCTCGTCCCGCGACCAGCCCTGGGTCGCCATGAACAGGGTGATGGCCTTCTCCCGGTCGATCCGGTCGACAATTGCCTTGCGGCGGTGCTCATGTGGGAACCCGAGTGTGTGTCCGGTCTCGTGCCGGACCACCCGGCGAAACTCCGCCTCGGAGGTGCTCATCGTGAAACCGTCGAGGTTCATGGTCTGCTCGTCGGCGGCGGCCAGGAGGATGTCGGTACCGAGGTAGGACCAGTACCCGTCGTCGGCCACCCGGGCGATCCGCACCTGGGGATCGACGTGGGACGCCACGAACCTGACGTTCGCCCACGCTCCCCAGGCGTTCATATGAGCCAGGATTCGGCGCTGCAGATCGGCCGGCGGGGTGTCCAGGAAGCCGACCGTCAGCCGGACCCCGCCGGCATTCCAGCGCTTGTTCGTCATGACGGCCAGGTGTTCACGAGACGGCCGATCCCCGGCCGAGATCCCGCTGACGTTGGGGGCATTCGCCGGATTGACCCCGACGGCCGCCTCCGCGGAGGCGATCACCTTCCCGGCCGGCAGTCCTTTGATCGTGCACGGTATGAATGTCATCGTCGTCCCTCCTTCGGGTCCGGACGTCATCGGTTGTCACCGGCGAAGGTAGAGCCGATCGACACCTCGACACACGAGTGGAGCGCTACCTGCATTCGGGTAGCTCACTACTCGTGTCATTTCGCATCGGCGCGACAACGATCGACATGTGCGTCAAAACAATGTCCGATCCAGAGCGCGGTCGACGATGGCCGCGGTGGGCGCCCGGATCGCCCAGCAGATTGATCAGTCGGTGGGATGGTCGCGGCTGCCGACCGCGTTGGGCCTGGCGGTCCTGGTGGGCCTACGCCATCAACTGCGCACCTCGAATCTGTATGCCGCCGAACCGGGCCCACCTCAAACCGCCGTCCCCGGTGCGGTGGGTAACTATCTGTCGGCCCGTACCCGTGACGGCTCGTACAACGACCTCGCCGATCCGCGGATGGGCGCCGTCGGTTGCCGCTTCGGGCGCAACGTGCCGGCCGAGTACACGTATCCGGAGTCGGACCCGCAGCTTCTCGATCCCAACCCGCGGCTGATCAGCCGCCGCCTGCTGACCCGCGAGCGCTTTCAACCCGCGACCACACTCAACCTGCTGGCCGCCGCGTGGATCCAGTTCGAGGTACACGACTGGTTCGCCCACGGCACCGTCGCCGGCGGCCCGTGGGTGGTACCGCTGCACGACGACGACCCGTGGCCGCAGCGGCCGATGCGGGTGCAGCGCACACAGCCTGATCCCCACCCCAACCCGGTCGGTCCGCCCACCTTCACCACGCAGGAGTCACACTGGTGGGACGGCTCTCAGATCTACGGAACCACACCGGAATTCGCCAGCGCACTGCGCTCACCCGAGGGTGGCAAGCTACGCATCGATTCCGCGGGGCTACCGCCGCAGGATGTGGAGGCGACGGTCGACCTGACCGGTACCGCCGGAAACTTCTGGGTCGGGCTGGCCTTGCTGCACTCACTGTTCATGCGTGAGCACAACGCCATCTGCGACCGCCTGGCGCAGGCGCATCCACATCTGACCGATCAACAGCTCTACGACAAGGCGCGCCTCGTCAATTCCGCATTGATGGCCAAGATCCACACGGTCGACTGGACCCCCGCCATCATCGCGCACCCCACCACGGTGGCCGCGATGCGGGCTAACTGGTTCGGGCTGCTGGGCGAACGGCTGGGCCGGCGCTTCGGTCGCATCAGCCGCAGTCCGCTGCTGCGCGGCATCCCGGGCTCAGCGACCACCCACCACGGCGTGCCGTATTCGCTCACCGAGGAGTTCGTCGCGGTGTACCGGATGCACCCACTGATCCCTGACGACTTCACCTTCCGTTCGGTGGTCGATGACCGGATCGTCGCAGAGCACGAGCTGCCCGAGCTGTCGGTCGAGAACGTACGGGCCCGGTTGGCCGAGACGCCGATGGCCGATCTGTTCTACTCCTTCGGCCGTGCCCACCCGGGAGCGTTGTCGCTGCGCAACTTCCCCCGGCATCTGCAGAACCTGCGTCGCGTCGACGGCGCACTACTCGACCTGGCCACCATCGACCTGATCCGGTCCAGGGAGCGCGGTGTGCCGCGCTACAACGAGTTCCGGAAGCTGTTCCGGCTCAAGCCGGCCAAGACTTTCGAGGAACTCACCGGTGAAACGGTGCTGGCAGCCGAGCTGCGTGAGATCTACGACGACGTGGACCTGGTCGACCTGATGATCGGCCTGTACGCCGAACCCAAGCCCCGAGGTTTCGGGTTCAGCGACACCGCCTTCCGGGTCTTCATCCTGATGGCCACCCGCCGGCTGGAAAGCGACCGATTCTTCACCGTCGACTTCCGTGAGGAGACATACACGGTCGCCGGCATGAAGTGGGTCCGCGACAACGACATGCGATCGGTGCTGCTGCGTCACTTTCCCGAGTTGGCCCCCGCTCTGGCCGGGGTGACCAACCCATTCGCTCCCTGGAATTCCATGTCCCCCAAGTCCGGCAGAAAGGTATGTACATGACCGAGGCCACCACCGCCACGATGACCGAAGCCGATGTCCGTCGCATCGCCGAGAATCTCGACCCGGTCTCCTACCGCGACGACCTCGAGCAACCACGGGCCGGAGAAGCCGAGGTGATCGAAAAGATCATCGCGGCACTGCGCAAGAACAACGAGCGGGCGTACAAGAAGTTCAAACGGGGCCTGCGGGATGCCCACGCCAAGAGTCACGCCGTGCTGCGCGGTGAACTGATCGTCAACCCCGACCTGCCCGGTGTGCTGGCTCAGGGGATGTTCGCCGAACCACGCAGTTATCCGGTGATCGCGCGCATTTCGACGACCTCGGGGGTGTTGCGCAGCGACAAGATGCGCGGCGTCCGCGGCCTGGCCCTCAAGGCTATCGGCGTGCACGGGGCCCGGGCGATGGACGACGAACCGAACATCACCCAGGACTTCGTGTTGGTCACCCACGAGGAGTTCCTGTTCGCCGATGCCCACGCCTATCTCAAACTGGGTATGCCCACCGCCAGTGCGCTGGCCCGGTTGTCCGACGGGCTGCTGGGCGCGGGCAGTGAACTGCTGGGCCTGCTGAAGAAGATCGGGCTGCCACTCCCGCCGAACCTGGCGGTGTTCGTCGCCCCCAACCGGCCGATCCTGGGCGAGACCTTCTTCTCCTCCGCACCCATCCGCTACGGCGACTACGTGGCGAGGTTCAAGTACGAGCCGTCCTCGCCCGAGGTCAAAGCTCTTGCCGGGCAACTCCTCCCACGAAATCCCGGTCAAGATACCCACCGTGACCTGATCATGGGATTTTTCGAGAACAACTGTGCGGAATACACCTTCAGCGTGCAGCTGTGCACCGATGCCCAGACGATGCCGATCGAGGATGCCACGAAGCACTGGGACACCTCGGTCTCGCCCTACCTTCCCGTCGCCAAAATCGTGTTCCCCCGGCAGAACCCCTACAGCGCGCTGCGTCGGGCCTACGGCGACGACGTGTTGTCGTTCAACTCATGGCGCGGGCTCGAAGCCCACCGGCCGCTGGGGTCGATCAACCGGTTGAAACGCACGGTGTACGAGGCCTCGAGCGACTTCCGGCACCTCAAGAACAACGTCGAACGGCACGAACCGTCGGATATCTCCGAGCTTCCGGACTGATCCGCAGCGAACGGGAATTGCTTGACATGGCAAGAACTTCCAGCCTCGTCGCCCACAGACGTCATGCCGTTGACCCGAGGTTCGCCAGCGTCGGCGGTCCGATGCCCTTAGACTCTGCGTTCATGCCTGGTCAGTGGCAGCTTCTGGACCGGCCCACCGAGCACGAGGCCATCCGGTCCGCCCTCAGTGGGACCGAAAGCTGCGGAGTAATCCTCGTCGGCGCTGCCGGAGTGGGCAAGACCACGTTGGCGCGCACCGTCACAGCATCGCTGGGCCGTAGGGTGCACTGGACGGCCTGTACCGAATCATCCCGCAGCATTCCGCTCGGCGCATTCGCCCATTGGGTCTCCTCGACGGCTTCGCGCGACCCCATCGCGCTCATTGGATCGGCGCGTGAATCGCTTGTGTCCGACGGTGACACCGTCATCGGTATCGACGACGCCCACCTGCTCGACCAGTTGTCGGCCACCCTGTTGCACCAGATCGCCGTCGAGCGTTCCGGGCATGTGGTGGCCACCGTGCGCAGCGGCGAACCGGTACCCGACGCCGTCACCTCGCTGTGGAAGGACGGCTACCTCCAGCGCTTCGAACTCAGCCCCTTCACCAAGCAGCAGAGCATCGCCCTGATCGAAACCGTGCTGGGCGGAACACTTGAGGGTCTCAGCGCCGACGTGATGTGGCAGACCTCCGGCGGCAACCCGCTGTTCTTGCGCAACATGGTCGAGGGCGCTCTCGACGCCGGAACGCTGGCCGAGGTCAACGGGGTCTGGCAGTTCCGCGGTCCGACCGTCATCCCGACCGGGCTCGTCGAACTGCTCGACGAGCGACTCGCGCATGCCGGTGAAGATGTGTTGCATGCGCTGAAACTGCTGTCGCTGTGCGAACCGCTCGACATCGATGCGCTAGCCGAACTCGCCGGGGAGGAGGCGGTGGACGCGGCCGAGATGCGCGGCCTGATCCGGATCGTCTCCGACGACGGTCAGATCAACGTCCGGTTCTCGCACCCGTTGTTCGGTGAGGTGGTTCGCCGCCGGGTGGGTACCGCATCGGCCCGCAAACTCCGCGGTCGCATCGCCAAGATCCTGCACGAACGTAACCTCGACTCCCCGGCCAGCCGAATCAAGTTGGCCGAGTTGGCCATCGAGAGTGATCAGGGCACCGACATCGAACTGCTGATCACCGCCGCGAAAGACGCGGTGTTCCTGTCCAACCTTCCGCTCGGGGAGAAACTGGCGCGCGCGGCGTTCGACCACGGCGGTGGTCTGGGTGCGGCGGCCCTGCTGTCCCGCGCGCTGTTGTGGCAGGGTCATCCCGCCCAGGCCGACAGCATCCTGGAGCAGTTCTCCCCCGCCGATCTCAACGAATTGGAACTTGTGCAGTGGGGCGTACCGCGGGTGTCCAATCTGTTCTGGTCCATGGGCGAGGTGGGGCGGGCGGATCAAGTGCTGGCGCTCCTGCAGCAGCGGGTCAGCCACCCGGCCCTGCGGTTGATCATCGACGCCACCGGCGCGGGAATGGCCGTGCATCAGAACAAGATCGACGAGGGCCTGACGATCGCCGAACGGGTGCTGGCCACGCCCGAGGCGCCCCGCCAGGCCGTGGATTTCGCGGCGTTCGCCGCGGGGTTGTCGATGCCGTTGGTGGGCCGGGGCGATGATTTCCTGCCGATCGCGTCGCGGTGCCGCGCGCAACGCAAGACCACCGACGGCATGGTCCGCATCATGGTGTTCTACGGCGAGGTGCTGGCTCTGGCCTACACCGGCCGGCTGGATCTGGCCCGGCAGCGCGCCACCGAATACGCCGAGTTCTCCTCGGCCGGCCAGTTCGCCGGATGGGCCATCGCCAAGATCATGGAGGGCGTGGCCGCCACCCACAGTGGCCGGTTCCGGGACGCCATCTCGGCGATCGAGCAGGCGCTGGCCGCACTGAACGCCGAGAGCTCACTGCCCTGGCAGCTGCCCGGCCGGCTGCTGTTGGCTCGCGCGTACGCCGGGGTGGGCAACCCCACCGACGCCGAACGGGTGCTCGCCGACGCCGAGGAACACTCGGGCGAATTCATGGCCCTGCACGAGCCGCATCGGATGATCGCAAAGGCCTGGCTTGCCGCCGCCAAAGGGAGTCACCGCTCAGCCATCGACCAGGCCCGCGCCGCCGCTGACGCCGCCCATTCCTGCGGCCAGTTCGCCGTCGAGGCCGAGGCTCTGCACAGCGCGGCCCGGTTCGGCGACCGCAGTGTCACCCGTCGTCTGCAGGACCTGGTGGACCGCGTCGGCGGCCCGCTGGCGGCGCTGTACGCCCGCCACGCCGCGGCCGTGACCGCCGCGGACCCGGGCGAACTGGACAAGGTGGCCGCCGCATTCGAAACCGCTGGTGTCCTGTTGTCGGCGGCGGACGCTGCGGCCCAGGCGGTGCCGCTGCACGATCGCGCCGGACATCGCCGCAACAGCACCGAATCTGCCGCCCGCGCACTGCAATTGGCGGCCAAGTGCGGTGGGGCAGCCACCCCGGCGATCCGTTCGGCGGCCCGCCCGCTGCCGGTGACGGGCCGCGAGCGTGAGGTGGCCGGACTCGTCGCGCAGGGCCTGTCCAACCGTGAGATCGCCGAACGTCTGACCGTCTCGGTCCGCACCGTCGAGGGCCACATCTACCGGGCCTGCATCAAACTCGACGTGGCCGACCGCGACGAGCTCGCCAAGATCGTCTGGAGCGATCTGGCTCAGTAGACGTCGCGCACGTACCGCTTGTCGGCGATCAGTTCCCGCTTGTAGTCACGCGTGGTGTCCTCGGACATGCCGCCGTGGGTGCGCAGGATCGTGCTGAGCGCGGCGTCGACGTCCTTTGCCATCCGGGCCGCGTCACCGCAGACGTAGAAATGTGCGCCCTCGGCCAGCCAGCGCCATACCTCTGCGCCGGCCTCGAGCATCTTGTGCTGGACGTACACCCGGTCGGCCTGGTCGCGGGAGAACGCCAGATCCAGCCGGCTCAAGAACCCGTCACCAGCCATCTCCTCGAGCTCGTTGCGATAGTAGAAGTTCTCACGGCG
>NZ_LZJD01000098.1:0-6949 GCF_001666875.1 Mycobacterium sp. E802 | reverse complement strand
GCTGCCCAAGAGCCTCACCCTCGACGAGGTGCTCGCGTTGCTCGAGGCCGCCGGCGGGGACAGCGAGGCCGACGGCCCGCTGACGTTGCGCAACCGGGCCCTGCTGGAATTGCTGTACTCCACCGGCGCGCGCATCTCCGAGGCCGTCGGCCTCGACATCGACGACATCGACACCCAGGCGCGTTCGGTACTGCTGCACGGCAAGGGCGGCAAGCAGCGCCTCGTGCCGATCGGTCGTCCCGCGGTCAGTGCGTTGGATGCCTACCTGGTGCGGGGACGTCCCGATCTGGCCCGACGGGGGCGCGGTACTCCCGGAATCTTCCTCAACGCCCGCGGCGGGCGGCTTTCCCGGCAAAGCGCCTGGCAGGTGCTGCAGGACGCGGCCGAGCGAGCCGGCATCACCTCGGCGGTGTCCCCGCACACGCTGCGGCACTCATTCGCCACCCACCTGCTCGACGGCGGGGCCGACGTCCGCGTCGTGCAGGAGCTGCTGGGGCACGCCTCGGTGACCACCACGCAGATCTACACCATGGTCACGGTGCACACCCTGCGCGAGGTCTGGGCGGGAGCACATCCCCGGGCGCGCTAACCGCCCAGATACTCCGACTCCAGCACCAGATCGGGCAGCAGGGTCTGATACTCGGCGTGGGTTTTGTGATGCTTGGTATCCCACAGCTCGCCCTGCTGCTCACGCATGTACGCCAGGTACTTCGGTGCGCCCGGCAGCTTCACGTTGTCGGCCACCACGATCGAACCGCGGTGCAGCCAGCGGCGCTCGAGCAGGCTCTGCAGATCGCTCAGATAGGCGTTCTTGTCGTGGTCGAGGAACACGAGATCCAACCCGGCCGGCTCAAACCCATTGGCTGCCAACGTATCCAACGTGAGCCCGCCGTCACCGACGGTTCCGACCACACAGGTGACCCGATCGGCCACCCCGGCGTGCGCCCAGATGCGTCGGGCGATCTCGGCGTTGGTGGGGGAGAACTCGACCGAGAACACCCGGGCGGCCGGCGCGGCCCGGGCGATGCGCATCGCCCCGTAACCGCAATAGGTGCCCAGCTCCAGGGCCAGCCGCGGATTCGCTCGCGCGACCGCGGCATCGAGCAGTGCGCCCTTCTCATCGCCGACGTTGATCAGAAACGACTTCTCGTAGGCGAACCTGTCGATGGTGGCGAGCACGTCATCCAGATCGCCCGAGCGGGCATTGGCCACGACGTAATCGGCCGCCGCGGCCTCGCGTCCGTCACCCCACTGCCCGGTGCGGGCGAAGTGTCTGGCGCCGATCCCCATCCGGATGAACGACCAGCGCAACAGCGGCAGTCGCTGTTTGAGACTCATGATGCACACCATATGCACCGATTGCCCGCGGGTCTGCCCGTCCTGGCAGCCTGCCGACGTTAAACTTGCCGGGATGTGCGCCGAGACTGCGGGATGCCTGACCAGGGGTGGGGTATGAATGACGGCGGACACGACGGCCTGTTCGAGCACAATGGGCCCGAGCTCGGCCTGACCGGGCGGCCACCGCGAGACATCCCCGAACCGCAGCCCCGCTCGACGCACGGACCGGCCAAGGTCATCGCGATGTGCAACCAGAAGGGTGGGGTCGGCAAGACCACCTCGACCATCAACCTGGGCGCCAGCCTGGCCGAATACGGCCGGCGGGTGCTGCTGGTGGACCTCGACCCGCAAGGTGCGTTGTCGGCGGGCCTTGGCGTGCCGCACTACGAGCTGGACCACACCGTGCACAACCTGCTCGTCGAGCCGCGGGTGTCGATCGACCAGGTGCTGATCAAGACCCGGGTCAGCGGCCTGGATCTGGTGCCCAGCAACATCGACCTGTCGGCCGCCGAGATCCAACTGGTGAACGAGGTCGGCCGGGAGCAGTCGTTGGCCCGGGCGCTGTATCCGGTACTCGACCGCTACGACTACGTGCTGATCGACTGCCAGCCGTCGCTCGGTCTGCTCACGGTCAACGGTCTGGCCTGCGCCGACGGGGTGATCATCCCGACCGAGTGTGAATACTTCTCGCTGCGCGGCCTGGCGCTGCTGACCGACACCGTCGACAAAGTGCACGACCGGCTCAACCCGAAACTGGAGATCAGCGGCATCCTCGTCACCCGTTACGACCCACGCACGGTGAACGCGCGCGAGGTCATGGCCCGCGTCGTCGAGCGGTTCGGCGATCTGGTGTTCGACACCGTGATCACTCGGACCGTGCGCTTCCCGGAGACGAGCGTGGCCGGCGAGCCGATCACCACGTGGGCGCCCAAGTCCGGCGGCGCGGTGGCCTACCGATCGCTGGCCCGCGAAGTCATCTACCGGTTCGGCGCGTGAACGATGTCCTGAGTACCCCGTCCACTGATGGTGCCGACGCTGGTGCGAGCCCGGGGGAGACGAGCGAGCAGCAGAACCGCTTTCAGGTTCGGTTGACCAACTTCGAGGGACCGTTCGATCTGCTGCTGCAGCTGATCTTTGCCCATCGACTCGATGTCACCGAGGTGGCATTGCATCAGGTCACCGACGATTTCATCGCCTACACCAAGGAGATCGGCGCCCGGCTGGAACTCGATGAGACCACGACGTTCCTGGTGATCGCCGCCACGCTGCTCGACTTGAAGGCGGCCCGGCTGTTGCCCGCCGGCGAGGTGCATGACGAAGAAGACCTCGCGCTGCTGGAGGTTCGTGACCTGCTGTTCGCCCGCCTGCTGCAGTACCGGGCGTTCAAGAACGTCGCGCTGATGTTCGCCGAACTGGAGGCCGCGGCGCTGCGCAGCTATCCGCGTGCGGTGTCGTTGGAGGACCGTTACTCGGACCTGCTGCCCGAGGTGATGCTGGGTGTGGACGCCGGCAAGTTCGCCGAGATCGCCGCGGCCGCGCTGACCCCGCGCCCGGTGCCCACCGTCGGCACCGACCACATTCACGCGCCCAAGGTTTCGGTACCCGAGCAGGCCCATCGGATCATTGCGCTGCTCGAACAACGGGGGATCGGCGAGTGG
Organism: Mycobacterium sp. E802; assembly: GCF_001666875.1. Taxonomy (NCBI): domain Bacteria; kingdom Bacillati; phylum Actinomycetota; class Actinomycetes; order Mycobacteriales; family Mycobacteriaceae; genus Mycobacterium; species Mycobacterium sp. E802. The sequence continues at coordinate 3,953 of NZ_LZJD01000098.1, read as the reverse complement.
GCGACCTTCGCCGAACTCGTGGCCGAGTGCACCGACGGAATTCAGATCGTCGGCCGCTTCCTGGCACTGCTCGAACTGTTCCGGGCCAGGGCGGTAGCATTCGAGCAACCAGAACCGCTTGGAGTGCTCCAGGTTTCGTGGACCGGAGATCGGCCGACCAGCGAACATCTGGCCACCGCTGATGCGGAAGAATAGCGAGAACTGATTAACCATGACTGACGAGATCTCCGATTCCGGAGTTCAGTCCGACGATGCCCCGGGCGAGGTGAACCCGGTCGGAGATGACCTGGGCCTCGATGTGGCGACGGTTCCCGAGCTCGAGCTCGAGGAAAGTGAGCTTGACGACAGTGAGCTGGGCGCCGTGCTCGAAGCGCTGTTGCTCGTGGTGGACACGCCGGTGACGGTGGACCAGCTGGCCTCGGCCACCGAACAGCCCGCCTATCGGGTGATGGCCAAGCTGCGTCTGATGGCCGAGGAGTTCGCGACCCGCGACAGCGGCATCGACCTTCGTGAGGCAGCCGGCGGCTGGCGTATGTACACCCGGGCCCGTTACGCCCCGTACGTCGAGAGACTGTTGCTCGACGGCGCCCGGTCCAAGCTGACTCGCGCCGCGTTGGAGACTTTGGCCGTGGTGGCGTACCGTCAGCCGGTCACCCGGGCCCGGGTGAGCGCGGTGCGCGGCGTCAACGTGGACGCCGTGATGCGTACGTTGTTGGCGCGGGGGCTGATCACCGAGGCGGGGACCGATCCGGATTCGGGTGCGGCGACGTTCGCCACCACCGAGCTGTTCCTGGAGCGGCTCGGGTTGACCTCGCTGTCCGACCTGCCCGACATCGCGCCGCTGCTGCCCGATGTCGACGTGATCGACGACCTGAGCGAATCACTCGGTGACGAACCGCGTTTCGCGAAACTCAATGGTGGCACGCCCGGCAGTAATCAGCCGATGGCCTTCGACGTGGACAAGGACTGACATGGCTGACGACGATTTTGGTCCTCCTCGCGTGCGGGACGAAGGTATCAGGCTGCAGAAAGTGTTGTCCCAGGCGGGAATTGCCTCCCGACGGGTGGCCGAACGGATGATCACCGACGGCCGCGTCGAGGTGGACGGCCGGCTGGTGACCGAGCTCGGCACCCGGGTCGATCCGTCGGTCGCCGAGATCCGGGTGGACGGTTCGCGCGTCGTGCTCGACGACACCCTGGTGTATCTGGCGATCAACAAGCCGCGCGGCATGCTGTCCACGATGTCCGACGAGCGGGGCCGCCCCTGCGTCGGAGACCTGGTGGAGCACCGGGTCCGGGGAAACAAGAAACTGTTCCACGTGGGCCGGCTGGACGCCGACACCGAGGGGCTGCTGCTGCTGACCAACGACGGCGAACTCGCACACCGGTTGATGCACCCGTCCTACGAGATCCCGAAAACCTATGTGGCCACCGTGATCGGCACGGTGCCCCGCGGGCTGGGCAAGAAGTTGCGTGCGGGCGTCGAATTGGACGACGGCCCAGCCCATGTCGACGACTTCGCGGTGGTGGACACCGTCCCGGGTAAGACCCTGGTGAAGGTGACGCTGCATGAGGGCCGTAACCGCATCGTGCGACGCATGTTGGCAGCGGTGGATTTCCCGGTGCAGGAACTGGTCCGCACCGACATCGGCTCGGTGGCGCTGGGGGACCAGCGTCCGGGCAGCATCAGAGCGCTCAGCCGCAAGGAAATCGGCGAGCTTTATCAGGCGGTGGGAATGTGAGCGGATCTCTGGTGGTGGCCGTCGACGGCCCGGCCGGGACCGGAAAGTCTTCGGTGTCAAGGGGTTTGGCCAAGGCCCTCGGTGCCTGCTATCTGGATACCGGTGCCATGTACCGGATCGCCACCCTGGCGGTATTGCGGGCCGGCGCGGCCCTCGACGATCCGGCGGCCATCGCCGCGGTGGCGGACGGGGCGGTGATCGGCGTCGGCTCGGATCCCGGTGAGGATCGCGCTTATCTGGCCGGTGAGGACGTCTCGGCCGAGATCCGGGGCGACGAGGTGACCCGTGCGGTGTCAGCGGTCTCGGCGGTGCCCGCGGTGCGGGCCCGGTTGGTGGACCTGCAACGCGAGTTGGCCGCCTCGGGTGGACGGGTGGTGGTCGAAGGTCGCGACATCGGAACCGTGGTGCTGCCCAAGGCCGACGTCAAGATCTTCCTCACCGCGTCGGCCGAGGAGCGGGCCCGGCGTCGCAACGCACAGAACGTCGCCAACGGCCTGCCCGACGACTACGCGACCGTGCTGGCCGACGTGCAGCGGCGCGACCACCTGGATTCGACCAGGGCGGTGTCCCCGTTGCGGGCGGCCGAGGATGCGCTGGTGGTCGACACCAGCGAGATGAACCAAACACAGGTCGTGGCACACCTTCTCGACCTGGTGACCCAACATGCGGGGGTGCGGCGATGAGCGTCTCGGACGGAGACGGCACCTGGTCGGATGAAAGCGACTGGGAGCTCAGCGACGAGGTCGCCGAGGTTCTTGAGGAGGCGGCAGCGCCTCCGCCGGTGGTGGCCGTCGTCGGCCGCCCCAACGTCGGGAAATCGACGCTGGTGAACCGGATTCTAGGCCGCCGCGAAGCCGTCGTGCAGGACATCCCCGGCGTCACCCGCGACCGGGTGTCCTACGACGCCAACTGGCTGGGCCGCCGATTCATGGTGCAGGACACCGGCGGATGGGAACCCGACGCCAAGGGCTTGCAGCAACTGGTGGCCGATCAGGCGCTGGTGGCGATGCGCACCGCCGACGCGATCATCCTCGTGGTCGACGCGGTGGTCGGTGCCACCTCGGCCGACGAGGCCGCCGCCCGGATGCTGCGCAAATCGGGCAAGCCGGTGTTCCTGGCGGCCAACAAGGTTGACACCCAGCGCGGTGAAGCCGATGCCGCGGCCCTGTGGTCGCTGGGCATCGGTGAACCTCACACCATCAGCGCCATGCACGGCCGCGGCGTGGCCGACCTGCTCGACGTGGTGATGGAGAAGCTGCCCGAGGTCTCCGAGGTGGCCGGCAGCGGTGGCGGCGGCCCGCGCCGGGTGGCTCTGGTCGGCAAGCCCAACGTGGGTAAGAGCTCCCTGTTGAACCGCTTGGCCGGAGACGAGCGTTCGGTGGTGCACGACGTCGCGGGCACCACGGTGGACCCGGTCGACTCGCTCATCGAATTGGGCGGCAAGACATGGCGTTTCGTCGACACCGCCGGGCTGCGTCGCAAGGTCGGGCAGGCCAGCGGGCACGAGTTCTACGCCTCGATCCGCACCCATGGCGCGATCGACGCCGCCGAAGTGGCGATCATGCTGATCGATGCTTCCCAGCCGCTGACCGAGCAGGACCTGCGGGTGCTGTCGATGGTGATCGAGGCCGGCCGCGCCCTGGTCATCGCGTTCAACAAATGGGACCTGGTCGACGAGGACCGGCGGTACCTGCTGGACAAAGAGATCGACCGGGAACTGGTGCAGGTGCAGTGGGCGCCTCGGGTCAACATCTCGGCCATGACGGGCCGCGCGGTGCAGAAGCTGGTGCCGGCCCTGGAGACCTCGCTGGCGTCCTGGGACAAGCGGATCTCGACCGGCCAGCTCAACACCTTCCTCAAAGAGGTGGTGGCCGCCACCCCGCCGCCGGTGCGCGGCGGCAAGCAACCCAAGATCCTGTTCGCCACCCAGGCCGCCACCCGGCCGCCGACGTTCGTACTGTTCACCTCCGGGTTCCTCGAAGCCGGCTACCGCCGGTTCCTGGAGCGCCGGCTGCGCGAGACCTTCGGCTTCGAGGGCAGCCCGGTCCGGATCAACGTGCGGGTGCGCGAGAAGAGGGGCGCACCGAAGAAGCGCTAGTGGTCCGTCTGCGATTTGATCTGGTTAAGAGTGGCTCTGCCGCGTTGGACTTTGGCGATGATGTCCTCGGCGGTGGCTTTCCAGATGAAGGGCTTGGGGTCAGCGTTCCAGTG
>NZ_LZJD01000097.1:0-842 GCF_001666875.1 Mycobacterium sp. E802 | reverse complement strand
GCATCGTTGCCGATGAAACCCGGACGCGCGGGAACGATGACACACGACTACAAACGCAACGGCACCATCGATCTGTTCGCGGCGATGAATGTTGCTACCGGTGAGGTATTGACCGACCTGCGCAAGGGGCATACCGGCGCTGACGTGTTGCGGTTCTTCAAACAGATCGATGCCAGCGTTCCGCGTGGTCTCGGTGTACATGTCGTGCTGGACAACTTGTCGGCGCACTCCACCCCTGAGATCGCGAAGTGGTTGGCGCACAAGGATCGTCGTCGGTGGCACCTGCATTACACCCCGACCTCGAGTTCGTGGGTAAACCTGGTGGAACGCTGGTTCAAAGAACTCACCGACAAACGACTGCGTCGTGGTGTTTTCACCAGCGTCGCTGAACTCACCGAAGCCATCACCGCATGGGCCGCGCACTGGAACGCTGACCCCAAGCCCTTCATCTGGAAAGCCACCGCCGAGGACATCATCGCCAAAGTCCAACGCGGCAGAGCCACTCTTAACCAGATCAAATCGCAGACGGACCACTAGCAGCACCATCATCACCAGGCCGTAGAGACCGCTGCCCGCGCCGCCGGGAGCCACCTCACCGAGCTGCATGTTGAACATGGTGATCATGCCGCCGAGGCTGGTGTAGGAGTCGTGGAACGAGTCCACCGCGCCGGTCGAGGTCAGCGTCGTCGCATCGGCGAACACCGCCGAGTTGGCGACACCGAACCGCTGCTCGACACCTTCCATCGCCGAGCCGACCGCGGTCGGGACGGTGCCGTGGGCCTGGAGCTGGAACAGCATCATCAGGCTGACGCTGGCCGTCGCGATCACCGACATCGCCGCCA
>NZ_LZJD01000096.1:0-927 GCF_001666875.1 Mycobacterium sp. E802 | reverse complement strand
CGGCGGCACCCAGACGATCCCGGGCGGCCCCGTCGCCAGCCAGGAAGTCATCAAGCTGCTCGGCACCAACGGCGGCGGCTTCTACAACGCCAACTCGTCGCACCCGTTCGAGAACCCCGCCACCTGGACCAACTGGGTGGAGATCTTCCTGATCCTGATGATCCCGTTCTCGCTGCCGCGGACGTTCGGCCGCATGGTCGGCAGCCGGAAGCAGGGTTACGCCATCGTGGCGGCGATGTCGGTGATCGCGACGGCCAGCGTCAGCCTGATGATGCTGTTCCAGCTCCAGGCCCACGGCACCGTCCCGACCGCGGTCGGCTCGGCGATGGAAGGTGTCGAGCAGCGGTTCGGTGTCGCCAACTCGGCGGTGTTCGCCGATGCGACGACGCTGACCTCGACCGGCGCGGTGGACTCGTTCCACGACTCCTACACCAGCCTCGGCGGCATGATCACCATGTTCAACATGCAGCTCGGTGAGGTGGCTCCCGGCGGCGTCGGCTCCGGCCTGTACGGCATGCTGGTGCTGGCGATCATCACGGTGTTCGTGGCCGGCCTGATGGTGGGCCGCACTCCGGAGTACCTCGGAAAGAAGATCACCCCGCGCGAGATCAAGCTCGCGGCAACGTATTTCCTCGTGACCCCGCTGATCGTGCTGACCGGCACCGCGGTGGCCATGGCGATGCCGGGGCAACGCGCGGGCATGCTCAACACGGGGCCGCACGGCCTGTCCGAGGTGCTGTACGCGTTCACGTCGGCGGCCAACAACGGCAGTGGCTTTGCCGGATTCAGCGGCAACACCACCTGGTTCAACGTTGCACTGGCGATCGCGATGGTCATCGGCCGCTTCCTACCGATCATCGCGGTCCTGGCCATCGCGGGAACGTTCGCCGCGCAGCGCCCCGGCGTCGTCACCGCCGGCACGTTGCG
>NZ_LZJD01000095.1:0-24251 GCF_001666875.1 Mycobacterium sp. E802 | reverse complement strand
CCATCGTTGCCGATGAAACCCGGACGCGCGGGAACGATGACACACGACTACAAACGCAACGGCACCATCGATCTGTTCGCGGCGATGAATGTTGCTACCGGTGAGGTATTGACCGACCTGCGCAAGGGGCATACCGGCGCTGACGTGTTGCGGTTCTTCAAACAGATCGATGCCAGCGTTCCGCGTGGTCTCGGTGTACATGTCGTGCTGGACAACTTGTCGGCGCACTCCACCCCTGAGATCGCGAAGTGGTTGGCGCACAAGGATCGTCGTCGGTGGCACCTGCATTACACCCCGACCTCGAGTTCGTGGGTAAACCTGGTGGAACGCTGGTTCAAAGAACTCACCGACAAACGACTGCGTCGTGGTGTTTTCACCAGCGTCGCTGAACTCACCGAAGCCATCACCGCATGGGCCGCGCACTGGAACGCTGACCCCAAGCCCTTCATCTGGAAAGCCACCGCCGAGGACATCATCGCCAAAGTCCAACGCGGCAGAGCCACTCTTAACCAGATCAAATCGCAGACGGACCACTAGTCCGTAGGCCCGGTAGACCTCTGCCGGATCTACGTCAAAAGTTTAGGCCTGAGAACATGATTCGCCCCGGATCGTATTTCTGCCGGGTGGCCGCCAACCGAGCAAGGTTGGCCCCGAAGTACCGCGAGGCAGGTTGGCCGGCCTCCAGATAGTTCACGTAGCCGCCGACGGAATACGGTGCCACGGCTTGGTGCGCGGTGTTCAGCCAGTTGGCAGCTGGTGCAGGAGAACCGGAAGTCTCCACATACCACTGCACCAGAGCGGATTGCCGCCGCCACGGAAAGGCGGAGTCCCCCGGCCCGATCGTGGCGAGCGCGCCGTCGAGCGTATGCATGATCACCAACGGCCGGCCGGCTCCCGCGGGAAAAGCGTTGAACGCCGCGGCGATTCCCTGTGCGACGGCCGGAGTGATCGAGCCGAACACGTCTGAGCCACCGACATAGCCGAGCGGTGACGGGTTGAGATTGTCGGCGGCCAGGAACTTCACCAGATCCAGGTAGTTGAACGTGCGGCGCTCGATCGAGGCCGGCTGCAGTCCCACCGATTTGACCACAGCGGCTGCGACGCTGTCCCCGGCGCCCGCCGGGCAGGTGGCCAGGATGCGGCAGTGCGCGCCCTGCGGGTCGGTGACGGTGTCGGCCAGGGCCCAACTACTGCGGTCGGCGGTGCGCAGCCAGTTCTGCCACCCGACGAGCACCTGCGGAAAGTCCTGCAGCGGGAAATGCGCGCCGACGACATCCACATCGCCGATCGGGAAGGTGGCGAAGGTCAACGCGGTCGTCACCCCGAAATTGCCACCTCCTCCCCCACGTAAGGCCCAGTACAGATCGGGGTTCTCGTGGGCCGAGGCCGTGAGGGCCCCGCCGCCGCGCAACACCACCGTCGCCGACACCAATTGGTCACACATCAAGCCCGCGTGCCGGGACTGAGCCCCCAACCCGCCGCCCAGCGCATGCCCGGCCGCGCCGACAGTCGGACAGGTCCCGGTCGGGATCCCCCGACCGGCGGCGGCCAGGGCCTGGTGGATGGCGTACAGATGCGTCGCCGGTGTCACCGTGACGTGGCCCGTCGACGCGTCGTACTGGATGTCACCGGGCAGTTGGCGCAGGTCCAGGACCATCGTGCCGTTCGCGGTCGAGGCACCCACATAGGAATGGCCGCCACCGCGCGGCGCGACCTTGAGGTTGTGGGCCGCAGCGAAAGCCATCGCCTTCTGGACGTCCACCGCGGACGTCGGGGTGACGACGGCCGCGGGCGCCAGTCCGTTGAAGTTGGTGTTGAAAACGCTCTTGGCCGAATCGAATTGGCCGCCGCTGTCCGGCAGGATCACCTGCCCGCTGATCGCGCGCGACAACTCACCCCACCCGGACGTGGCGGGATCGGCGCGGGCGCGGCTGGTGCCGAAAACCATCCCGGCGGCCACCGCCCCGACCGCACCGCGCAGGAACGTCTGACGCGAGACCCCGCGCGGTTCCGTCACGAACCAAATTGTGGGCGGCCGGGCGGGCCGAACCGCGGTGCCCGACGACGTGTCGCGGTATCGGTCGGGTATCGAATATGCACCGTGCAAGTGATCTTGACCCCTTTGACCAGGCAGAAAAACACTGCACGGACTATTGACACGCTTCTCGCCCCGGCTCCAGAATTGAGCACCGCTGTTAGCTACATCACACTTGCTCTCCAGCTGTCAGTGGTCTACGTGAATGACGTCCACTGCGAGGAGACCGTGAGTTCCACACGTATTCACCTGATCGCGGGTGCGTGCCTGGTGTCAGCCGGACTCGTGGTGAGTACTGCGTGCGGTTCGGTGCCCATGGCGCGTGCGGACGGTGAATCCTCGTCGGAGTCCAGTCACAGCACCGGCAGTTCGAGCACTGAGAACGGCACCACGTCAAACACCGACAACACGGCCACGAACAGCTCTGCCACGAATTCCACCGCAGCGTCGTCGTCGGAGAGCTCTGCCACCACCACCACGCAACACACGACGACGATGAGCACCTCCACCGGCGATGGGAACGTTCAGCCGCGCTCGACCGTGTCTGCTCAAACGAACACCGGGGTCAGCGGAGGCAACACCACTGGCACCACGTCGAGCACGTCCGGCGGGTCGAACACGACCGAGATGTCGGGCAGCACGGCCGGCACGAGCGCCCCGCAGCCCTCGACCGCCTTGAATCTCGATACTCTCGCCGATCTCCCCACGCCCGTCACCACCAAGAGCACCTCGTCGGACACCGAGGGCAGCTCCAGCGGCTCGAACACCGTCGAATCGTCATCGTCGACCGCCACGCAGGAGACGACCGCACCAGCAACGCACGTCGACGCGGGCACCACGTCGACCTCGGCGTCGACCTCCGCGTCGACCTCGGCGTCGACCTCAGCGTCGACCTCGGCGTCGAGCACTGCTGCCACCGGTACCGCGGCCGCCCCGGTTGCGGAAGCGACCACCGCCCCGGCGGCTGAAACCCAGCCGGCCGTGACGTCGGCCGCAGTCGAGGAGCCGGTTGAGCCGGCCGCAACACCAGAGATCCGGCTGGCCGTCGTCGAGTTCCTGAGGATGCTGGTGACGACGGCTGTCGACGTAGTCATTGAACTGGCGTCGCAGATCCACGCCATATTCAACTTCCCGTGGGCCACCGGCGCCGTGAGCGCCGTGCAATCGCTGACCGCGCTTCCGTACCACTCGATCGTCACTCTTCTGCAGAAGATCAAGTCGCATGCGCTGTTGCTGCCGGCGGTCGGATCACCGATCGCCGCCGCTGCCGCCGACGCCCTGAAATTCGATTTGAGCCTCGACGAGATCGTGTCGTTGAGCTCGGTGCTGCAACGCACCGCACCGGTGCTGGCCGACGTGAGTCACCCCGGCAACGCGAAGACCACGCCGCTCAAGAAGGCGGTCACCGCCCTGGTGGCGATCTCACTGTGGGCCTTGCTCTCGACGGCGCTGCCGGGGCTCGGTGGCGTGTTCGCCGCAGCGGTCACCGGTGTGCGGATCGGGTATCGCCAGGCGAAGTGGGGAGTCACGTTGCGCACAACGGAATTGGCTCGTTTTGCCCGGCAGGGTCCGATCGGGACGGTGCGGTCGGGCTCGCTGATCGCCGTTCATACCCGCACTGCGCGTCCGGGCCCAACAGCCCGACGCGAACAGCCGCAACTCGTAGCGTGAGACGGCCGGTAACTCCCGAGCCGAAAATCCCGAAATACATTTCGTGATCGACCGAATGCGTCCCCGCATCTGTGGAAGGGACGCCGCGACGCCTAATGACCGCCGTTGGGCAACGACAGTTGTCGGTGTCGCCGCGGTGCTACTTCCGGTTGCCGCCGCGCTGAGCAGCGCGCCGGCCCGTTCGACTCCCCTGCCCACTTTCTGCGCTCAGCCCGAGGTCGTCGACAACGTCTGCACGGCGCGGCTGACATCGGTCACGGCCGATGTGGTGGACGGAACGATCACCGGGTCGCCGGTCGGTGGCGGGGCACCGATCACCCTTACCGGACAAGCGGATGCCTACCTGAAATCGCAAGGATTCGGCGGCACTCCACCGGAACCGGTTCAGCAGTGGGACGAGTCGATCGAGACGGTCAGCGGCCTTGATACCTCGCCCTCCGACCCGAACTGGTACGGCAATGCCAAGGCCCGCGTGTTCCTGCCCAGAACGCTGAATGACCTGGCCACCAAGTTTCCTCCTGATGTTCTCCTCGTCCGCTTCACCTTTGACGCGGCCCGGCCCGACGCGTTCCGGTTGGTGTCGATTCAGCCGACGGCTACCCCTGACTCCGCGAAGCACTAGCGAGGCCGAAAACCCTTACCGCAGCTGACTTTCCTTTCAGCTCGTGAAAGCCCCGGTCGGTCAGTTCGGGCGGATGTACGTCCAAGGTGTTGACGGTCGGCTGGGTCAGCAGGATCGAATCGCCGGTCCTCTTCGTGAGCTGCTCGACCCGGGCCGCGACGTTGACGGCGTCACCGATCAGCGTGAACTCCAGCTTGCCTCCGCCGCCGATGGTGCCGGCGATCACCACGCCGGTGTTGATGCCGATACCGATTCGCAGCGCACCCTCGAATCGCTCGACAACCAGGCGCTGCATCAGCATCGCCGCGCCCACTGCGGCATTGGCATGATTCGCAAGGTCATTGGGGGCGCCGAACACCGCCAGAGCTCCGTCGCCGAGGAACTTGTTGACGTGCCCACCGGCGTCGACCACGGCGGGCACCACGATCTCGAACAGCGCGTTGAGCCGGGCGACCGTGTCTTCGGCGGTGTTCGCCTCGGCGAAGGGCGTGAAGTCTCGGATGTCGACGAACATGACCGTCACTTCACGCCGTTCACCGGTGAACACGTCGTCACCTTGCTCAAGGAGCCGCGCCGCCAAAGCCGGGTCCACGTATGTCCCGAATGCCGCCTGAAGTCGTTGCCGCTCAGCCAAACCCGATTGCATGCGGTTGAACGACGCCGACAGCGCACCCAGATCGTCGTCTTGGACCACCGGCAGGCGTCGGCGGTATTCTCCGACGGCAACGCGTTCCGTCCCCTCGGCGAGGTCGCGGATCGGACGCAGGAAGGGAGCGATCGTCATGACGGCTATGGGTCCGGAAACAAGCGTCAGCGCGCACCCGATCGCCAACGAGACGATGGGATCCTCGCGGGCACGGTCGATCACCGAAGCCGTGATCGCGGCGCCGATGGAGAATCCGAACGCCAACGCCAGGATGGTGAGGTGTGACCAGGTGGCAAACGTGGGACGAGAGCGCGGCAGGGAGTCACCGATTCCCGTGTTGCCGGCGATGGCGGTCCGGGCCGGTCGCAGCGATCCCTCACTGAAGCTGTGCACACCGAACACCCCGGTGGCCGCTCCGTATGCGGCGCCGACGATCCCGTACTGAACCAGTCGCCACCCGGTCGCGCCGTTGAGCGTGGCGACCGCCACCCCGACGCACGGCGTCCAGACGATGTCGGTTGCGAGCACGCGGGCAGTCGTCCTCCGCCCGTACACATAGGTGGCGCGCAGTGCCTCCATCGGATCGACGTCGCGGCCCGCTGCCCACTTCTCGATCAGACGCAACCGCTTCGAGCCGGGCAGGACCAGCAGGTAGGTCCGCACCAGCATGGCGACGCAGGAGATGACGGCCGCCTGCACGTAGCGATCGGATCTTTCGAAGGCGACGATGATCAACGGGTAGGCGAGATGGACCGAGAGTCCGGCCAGGTAGACGAGGGCACAGATGGCCCAGGAGTATCGCGGCCCGTGCCGGTCCCATACCCACTGGAAAATCCGGTCCATGTCGAAACAAAACACCCCCGGCCTGATGGCCGAGGGTGTTTCGCCGTACTTCTAGCGCGCGTACTTCTAGTGCGCGTGCCCGTGGTGATGACCGGCGTGGTCATCTTCCTCGGCCGGCTTGTCCACGACGGCCGTCTCGGTCGTCAGGATCATCCGGGCCACCGAGGCGGCGTTGAGCACCGCGGACCGGGTCACCTTGGCCGGGTCCACGATGCCCTCGGCGACCAGGTCACCGTAGGCCAGCGTGGCGGCGTTGAAGCCCTGCCCGTTGGGAAGCTCGCTGACCTTGTTCACCACGACCGAGCCGTCCAGGCCGGCGTTGGTGGCGATCCAGTACAGCGGGGCCGACAGCGCGGAGGCGAACACGTTGACGCCGAGGGCCTCGTCGCCCTTGACCTCGCCGCGCAGCTTGTCCAGCGCCGCGCGGGCCTGCACGAGTGCAGCGCCACCACCGGTGACGATGCCCTCTTCGACGGCGGCCTTGGCGGCCGCGACGGCGTCCTCGACAGCTTCCTTGCGCTTCTTCAGGTCGGTCTCGGTGGCCGCGCCGACCTTGAGCACCGCGACGCCACCGGCCAGCTTGGCCAGCCGCTCCTGCAGCTTCTCCCGATCCCAGTCGGAATCGGTGGTCTCGATCTCGGCCTTGAGCTGCTTCACCCGGCCGTCGACAGCGTCCTTGGAGCCGCCGCCGTCGACGATCACGGTGCTGTCCTTGGACACCACGACGCGACGCGCCGAGCCCAGCACGTCCAGACCGACCTCGCGCAGGGCCAGGCCCACGTCGGGGTTGACCACCTGACCGCCGGTGACGATGGCCAGATCCTCCAGGAACGCCTTGCGGCGATCACCGAAGAACGGCGCCTTGACGGCAACGGCCTTGAGCGTCTTACGGATTGCGTTGACGACGAGCGTGGACAGCGCCTCGCCCTCGACGTCCTCGGCGATGATCAGCAGCGGCTTGCCGCTCTCGGCGACCTTCTCCAGCAGCGGCAGCAGATCGGGCAGCGAGCTGATCTTGTCGCGGTGCAGCAGCACCAGCGCGTCCTCGAGCACCGCTTCCTGGGTGTCGAAGTCGTTGACGAAGTAGGCCGAGATGAAGCCCTTGTCGAAGCCGACGCCCTCGGTGACCTCGAGCTCGGTGCTCAGCGTCGAGGACTCCTCGATGGTGACCACGCCGTCGTGGCCCACCTTGGTCATGGCCTCACCGACGAGCGCACCGATCTGCTCGTCGCGCGAGGACACCGTGGCGACCTGGGCGATGGCGGTCTGGTCCGACACCGGGGTGGCCGCGGCCAGCAGCGCCTCGGACACCGCGTCGGCAGCCTTACCGATGCCCAGGCCCAGCGCGATCGGGTTGGCACCGGCAGCAACGTTGCGCAGGCCGGCCTTGACCAGGGCCTGCGCCAGCACGGTGGCGGTGGTGGTGCCGTCGCCGGCGACGTCGTTGGTCTTGGTCGCCACCGATTTGACCAACTGGGCGCCGAGGTTCTCGAACGCGTCTTCCAGGTCGATCTCGCGGGCGATGGTCACACCGTCGTTGGTGACCTGCGGGCCACCGAAAGCCTTGGCCAGCACGACGTTGCGACCACGCGGGCCCAACGTCACCTTGACGGCGTCGGCGAGCTTGTCGACCCCGGCTTCCATGGCCCGGCGCGCAGTTTCGTTGAATTCAATCTGCTTGCTCATAAGTCTCTTTCTTGACTACCTGTCGAGCTTGACTACCTGTCGAGGCATCAACGCATACCGCCCCGGAAACCACCCGTGCGAACACGGGGATCTCCGGGGCGGGACACGGGTGCTTACTTAGCGACGACAGCCAGCACGTCGCGGGCCGACAGGATCAGGTACTCCTCGCCGTTGTACTTGATCTCGGTGCCGCCGTACTTGCTGTAGATGACGGTGTCGCCCTCGGCAACGTCCAGGGGGATCCGCTTCTCGCCGTCCTCATCCCAGCGGCCGGGGCCAACTGCGACGACGGTGCCTTCCTGCGGCTTTTCCTTGGCGGTGTCCGGGATGACCAGACCGGAAGCGGTCGTGGTCTCGGCCGCATTGGCCTGAACGAGGATCTTGTCCTCGAGTGGCTTGATGTTGACTGCCACGATGGAAGCCCTCCACTTGTTTGGGTATTGAGCTCCGGTGTGCGCCGGGGCCCTCGGGTTAACCAGGTGTTCGGCATGCGTCCGTCCCCTCGCTCCGTCGTCGCGGGTGCCGGCGCTGGGGTTGGCCGCGTGCCACCTAGCACTCTATACATGCGAGTGCTAGCACTCAAGGGTGGTCTCTGGTTATTGCGCCGACATCCAGAGAGGCCTACTATCGAACATATGTTCGGATCGCATTTCACGATCGACTCCGACGCCACGGAAGAGGCGTTGGCCGATCAGCTGGCTGCGATGAACCGGGCGGCATCCAGCATCGCGGCCGGACAGGCTCGGGTGACGGCGATGCTCGAAGCCAAGCGCCGGGCACGCAGAGCTGCCGAGGGCGTGCCGGCGGCACAGCGCGGGCGAGGCCTGGCTTCCGAGGTCGGCCTGGCCCGCAAGGCCTCGCCATGGCATGGGGCCAAGTATCTGAAGATGTCCCGAATCCTCGTCGACGACATGCCCCACACCCTGGCGGCGCTGGAGTCCGGCGTCCTCACCGAGGTGCGGGCGATGATCATCACCGAACATGCCGACTGCCTGTCACCAGCAGATCGTCGCGCGATGGACGTCGAACTGTGCGCCGACCCGGCAAAGCTGGACGGCCTCGGCGACAGGAAAGTCGATGCCGAAGCGGGCCGCATTGCCATCCGGCTCGACCACGACGCGGTGATGGAGCGCATCAGCCGGCACCAGTCTGATCGCACCGTTACGATGCGTCCCGCTCCGCACGGCATGGCGTATGTGACGGCCCTGCTGACTGCCGCCGAAGGCTGCGCAGCGTACGAGGCGCTGCAAGTGGAGGCGGCCGCTGCCGTCGCGGCCTCAGTCGCCGCCGGAAACGGATGCGACGGCCGGGGCCCGTTGATGGCCGACGCCTTCTACCGGCGTATCACCGGGCGTGAAGTCGGCGCCGCGGTTCCGCTCAACCTCAATCTGGTGGTCTCCGACGAGAGCCTGTTTGCCCACGGTCCCGAACCTGCGGTGCTGCAGGGATACGGCCCGATCCCGGCGGCGGTGGCCCGGAAGATGGCCTTGGCGGCGCTGCTGGACCCCGAGGTTGAGGCCGCGGTGCGCAAGCTCTATGCCGATCCGGCCACCGGCAACCTGGTCGCCCTCGATTCCACGTCGCGCACCTTCCCCAAGGGCCTGCGCTGGCTGATCGCCTTGCGCGACCAGCGCTGCCGCACCCCCTACTGCGACGCACCGGTACGCCACATCGATCACATCACCCGCCATGCCGACGGCGGTCCGACCTGCGCCGAGAACGGCCAAGGACTGTGCGAACGATGCAACTACATCAAGGAAACCGCCGACTGGACCACCACCACGAGCTACGACCGATTCGGCCGGCACACCACCGAAGTCAGCACACCGACGGGCCGGACCTATCGAAGTACCGCCCCACCACTGCCGACCGGAGCCCGCGTGTTGACCAGCGACATCCATGTCGTGCGGGTGCAGGCTGCCGCGTAGCGGATAGTCGTCCTACCCCGTTCCCACGCCTATAGCGCGATGTTCAAATGCTCGGACACGTCTCCGACCATCTCCACATCGACTCTGCGCTCGGTGAAGTACCAGCCCTGCTCGTCACGGGCAAAGGCGTCGGCGTAGCGACCGACGACGATGGGTTGCAGTGGGACGGTCTCGGTGTTCTGCACCACCACGAACGTCGAGCGCGCCGTCGCCCGCGAACCGTCGACGTCGACGATCGGGTTGAGCACCAGGTGACGGGTCCGGGTGCGGTTGCCGTGTCCGGGATACCGACGGGTGGTCGCGGCGAACAACTCCGCGATGGCCGACGCCCCGGCCACCTCCATGAACGTGCCCCGACCGAGCAGCTGCCCGACCCCATCGAAGTCGCCGGCGTCGATCAGCTCGGCATAGCGATACAGCAGCTCGGTAATCTCCAGCTTGTCGGCCAGCTTTTCGGCCAGCTTGTCGGCCAGCTTGTCGGCCGGGGAGCTCACGCCACCTGCCCCTTCACCACCGGCAGGCCCGGATCGCTGGCGGCATCCAACGGCGACGGCGCCGCCCCGGCGGCGATCAGGTGCGCCGCAAATGAGGCGATCATCGCGCCGTTGTCGGTGCACAACCTCGGCCGCGGCACCCGCAGCGTCAGACCCGCTGCCGCACAACGCTCTTCGGCAAGTTCGCGCAGCCGGGAGTTGGCCGCCACCCCACCGGCGATCAGCAGCGTGGACACCCCGAGATCGGTGGCTGCGCGTACGGCCTTGGCGGTCAGCACATCAGCGACCGCTTCCTGGAAACCGGCCGCCACATCCGCCTGCGAGGCTTCCGGGTGACCTTCCACGTAGCGCGCTACCGCGGTTTTCAGCCCGGAGAAGCTGAACACATACGGGTCATCCCGCGGACCGGTCATCCCGCGCGGAAAGACGATGGCGTCACGGTCGCCGGTGCGCGCCAACTCATCGAGCACCCGACCGCCGGGATAGCCCAGCCCGAGCAGCCGCGCCACCTTGTCGTAGGCCTCGCCGGCGGCGTCGTCGACGGTGCTGCCCAACTCGATGATCGGCTCGCCCAGTGACCGAACATGCAGCAGATGTGTGTGCCCACCCGAGACGAGCAGACCCACGCTCTCCGGGAGGGGGCCATGGTCGTAGACATCGGCGGCCAGGTGCCCGCCCAGGTGGTTGACGCCGTAGAACGGGACGTTCCAGCCGGCGGCATACGCCTTGGCTGCGGCCACCCCGACCAGCAGGGCGCCGGCCAGGCCGGGGCCGATCGTGGCGGCCACGACGTCGGGCCGCTCGACACCGGCGGTGTCCAGGGCGCGGCGCATCGTCGGGCCAAGTGCCTCCAGATGTGCGCGCGAGGCGATCTCGGGTACGACGCCGCCGTAGCGAGCGTGCTCGTCGACGCTGGAGGCGACCTCGTCGGCGAGGAGAGAAACCGTTGCCGGCCCGCCATCTTTCGGGAAGGCGAGATCGGCGATACCGACTCCGGTTTCGTCACACGAACTTTCGATGGCCAGGATGATCACGTCGGGCCCCCTTGGGGAAGGCGTTGCATGGTGTAGGCATCGGCTCCGCTGACGCGGTAATACCGCTTACGTAGGCCGATGTTGACGAACCCGGCGCTCTCATACAGCGCGATGGCCGCTTCGTTGTCGGTGCGAACTTCCAGGAAAACGGTTCCACCGGAGGCGAATTCGAGCATGTCGTCGAGCAACCGGCGGCCGATGCCCTGTCCTTGGAAATCCGGGTCGACGCCGATGGTGTGGATTTCGTACTCATACGGTCGCATCCGGCCCAGCCGGGCGATGCCGGCATAGCCGACCAGCAGACCGTCGCTGCGGGCCGCGGTATAGCGGTTGTGTTTGGCGGCCAGCTCGGCCAAGAACGCCTGGGCCGGCCACGGATCATCACCGGGAAACAGCCGGGCCTCCAGCTCGGCACACCGCGTGGCGTCGGCGCGGGTCATTACGTCGAGATCGATCATTTCTTGACTGCCACAGACGGTTTGGCGTCCGGACGGCGCAAGTACAGCGGCACCAGCGGCTGCGGGTCATTCCAATCGGTGACGGCGCGCACCAGCCCGTCGGGCGTCGGGTACACCACGTCGAGCCGAGGCAGCGCGAACAATGCCGCGTGATCGGGTGAGCCGGCCACCGCGGCCGAGGAATCCACTGCAACATCGCCGGGGGCGTTGACGGCCGGACCGTCGACGCGGACGCCGTCGCGGTAACGCGCCCAGTACACCTCGCGGCGGCGCGCATCGGTGACCACCAGCACGACACCGTCGGTGTGGACACCGATGGCATCCAAGCTGCACACCCCGTGCACCGGAACGCCCAGGGCGTGACCGAACGCCGCGGCAGTGGCCATCCCCACCCGCAGCCCGGTGAACGGCCCGGGGCCACAACCGACGACGACGGCGCCGAGATCGGCCATGGTGATACCGGCGTCGGACACCGCGGCCAGCACGTTGGGGGTGAGCTGCTCGGCGTGGGCGCGCGCATCCACGGTGACCTGCTCGGCCAGCGTGCGCACCGAGCCGTCCTCGGCACGACGGACCACACCGGCACTCACTGCCGGGGTCGCGGTATCGATGGTCAACACGTTCATGGGGTGCTCCACTGCCAGATCACCGTGCGGGTCTCGGTCTCGGTGTCCCGTTCGATGCGAATGTCCAGATGATGGTCGGAGAGGCGTTCGGCCAGCCCCTCCCCCCATTCGACGACCACCACGGCGTCGTCCAGGTCGGTGTCGAGATCCAGCGCGTCGAGCTCTCCCAGCAGATCGACACCGGGATGGTCGAGCAACCGGTACATGTCCACGTGCACCATCGCCGGGCGGCCAGGCCGGCGGGCGCGATGCACCCTGGCCAGCACGAACGTCGGTGAAACCACCGGACCGTCCACATCCATGGCGGCCGCGATGCCCTTGGCCATCACGGTCTTGCCGGCACCCAGCGGACCCGACAGCACCACGACGTCCCCGGCCTTCAGCCCCGCCCCCAGGGTGGCGCCCAGCGCGATCATGTCCTCGGCGGTGGCCGGCTGTGCCGTTCCGGCGCTGCACTCAGCCACGGAACCGGACCCGATCGCGGACCCGCCGGCCCAGGGTGACCAGTTTGGACGGGGTGGCCCGCTCCACGAGACGGACCAGTGCGTCGTCGATCACCAGGGGCTCCTCCAGCTGGACCAGATGACCCGCTCCCCCGACGATCACCAGTTCGGAGCGGGGTAGCTGTGCGGCCATGGCCTTTGAGTATTCCATCGGGGTGAGCAGGTCACGGTCACCGCAGGCGATCAGTGTCGGCACCGTGGCCAGCACCGACAGCGCCGCAGCCTCGTCGTGAACCTCGAGGGCGTGCAGGAATTCGACGAGGGTGGTGATCGGGGTGCCGTGCATCATGCGCTGGGAGAACTCGACGACACTCGGGCTGACGGCCTCGTCCCCGTAGGACGCTGCCCGCAGGATCGGTCCGATCACCGAGCGGGCCGCACCACGGGTGTGATGCACGGCGCCCGGCGCGTACCGGGCCAAGAACCGCACCGCCTCCAACGCCGGGTTGCGCAGGATCTCGCCCAGCGGCGAGCGGGCCACGCCTTCGGCCGCCGAGGAGATCACCGCGGCACCGACGATCTGCTTCGGATAGCGATGGCTGAACTGCCGGGCGTGTGACAGCACCGTCATGCCGCCCATCGAATGACCGACGAGCACCGCCGGGCCGCGCGGAACCGTCACGGCCACAACCGCTTCCAGATCCCGGCCGAGTTGTTCCACGGTGTAGGTCTCCGGCGGCGCGGTCCCCGACTGCCCGTGGCCCCGCTGGTCGTAGAACACCATCCGCACCTGCGAGCCCCACTGTTCGGCCAGTCGCGTGCGCTGAAAGTGGAAGGCGCCCATGCGAAGACAGAAGCCGTGGGCGAACACCACGGTCAGCGGCGCGTCGTTCGGGCCGACTTCCCGCACCGCCAGCGGCACGCCGTCCTCGGTCGTCACCACCGAACTGCGGTCGGCATCAAGGCGTTCGAAATCCTCGCCCCGGTAGGGATCTTCGCCCGCGCTGCGCCGCGTCAACGACCGCGCCACCGACCTGCCGGCCACCGTTCCCACAGCCGTCATCCCGGCCACCCCGGCCAGCCACTGGGCATTGCGACTCAACGCTCGTGACCTGCCTGCAGATACGTGCGGGAGATGCGGCCGCGCGGGCTGGTGACCACCTCGTAGTTGATGGTGCCCAGCAGCTCGGCCCAGTCCTGGGCCGTCTGCTCGCCCTGGGTGCCGGGACCGAACAAGATCGCGTCATCGCCCGCCCGGACGTCGGTGGCATCCGGACCGAGGTCGACGACGAACTGGTCCATACAGATCCGGCCGACGGCCGGGCGGCGCCGACCCCCGATCAGCACCTCGATCCGCCCGCTGAGGGATCGGAAGATGCCGTCGGCGTAACCCACCGGCAGCAGCGCCAGCGTCGTGTCACGCTGGGCGATCCAGCGATGCCCGTAGGACACTCCGTCCCCGGCACGAACCGAACGGACCAGTGCGACAGGACATTTCAGGGTCATCGCCGGACGCAGCCCCATATCGCCGAGCTCCGGGATCGGGCTGAGGCCATAGACCGCGATGCCGGGCCGCACCATGTCGAAGGCCAGATCCGGCCGGGTCAGCACCGCCGGCGAGTTGGCCAGATGAGCGATGTCGAACACCACACCGGCCGCGGCGGCCTGCTCCCGCATCGCGGTGAGGCGCTGACCCTGCAGCGCGTTGAACGGATTGTCGGGGTCGTCACCGTGGGCCAGGTGACTCATGATCCCGCGGACCCGGATCGCGCCGTCGGCCTGGGCGCGGCCCAGCGCGGCGATCATCGCGGGGAAATCGGTTGGGCTCACCCCGTTGCGGCTCAGCCCGGTGTCGACCTTCACCGTGACCGTCGCGGTGCACCCGGTCTGGTGGACGGCCCGGACCACGTCGTCGACCTGGTCTACCGAGGACACCCCGATCTGTACGTCGGCGGCCACCGCGGGGGCAAAATCGCTGCCCGGAGGGTGCAGCCAGCACAGCACCGGCGCGGTGATCCCGCCGGCGCGTAACGCCAGCGCCTCGGCGATCGTCACCACCCCGAGCTCGGCGGCGCCCGCGGCCAGTGCGGCCCGGCCGACTTCGAGGGCGCCATGCCCGTAACCGTCGGCCTTGACCACCGCCATCACTTGGGCGTCACCGGCGTGGTCGCGCAACAGGCGCACGTTGTGGTCGATCGCAGCGAGATCCACCATCGCCTGCGGCGATGGGTGTTCGGTCAGCGCTGAGGTGAATTCGGTCGTCTGCATGTCATGTCACCGTCGACCATTGTCCCAGAGCGCGGTGACGGTGGTTTCGGTCATCCCTTCGTCAGCGGGGCCGCCTTGCGGAAACGCTAGCGCAGCGGCGGCACATTGCCCCACGGCCCGTAGGGGCCGTTACTACCGATACCCATGCCGGGGGTGGTGCTCGGCGGCACCGAATACACCTCGGCATTTCCCGGCGTCTGACACACCACCGAGCCACCACCATGCGTGCAGTCCCCGGAGGGCGCTGCGAAAGCGCTTGGTGCAGCGACTATTCCTATTGCGATACCCACTGCAGCTCCAGCGCCGGTCAGCACCGCTGCAAGTGAAACCGGCTTCGTCGTCCTGTTCACCTGGCCCACACTCCTTCAGTTGTCCTGTACTTCCACGGTTGCCGCGCGCCGACGAAATATCATTGGGGCTAGCCCCCCTAACTGTTGAGGGGTAGCCGGGTCACCGGCGAAGCCAAACGTCGTGCGGCGGGTATCACTACGCCGACCGCCGACGATGACGCGGTCGGTGTGGAGACAGGCGATGGCAGATGCAAGCGGTGCTGACGTCGTGGTCCGTGTCATCGTGGCTGCCGAGGACGTGCTGTCACGCGAGGGGCTGGCGGGTTTGCTCGATCGCTGGGGTTTCGATGTGGTGGGGCGGGCCGACGGTGCTCTCCGATTGCCGGAGTTGGTGCGCACACATGAGCCTGATCTCGTCCTGATCCACATCCCCGATCCGTCCGATCACCCGGCGGAATACGAAGCCGCGCGGTCCATCCGCACCGAGTTTCCGAATACGGGCGTGCTGGTGTTGTGTGCGCGCGTCGAGGTGCGGCATGCGATCGACGCGCTGGCCGGTGGCGGCGGGATCAGCTACCTGCTCACCAGTCGGATCACCGACATCGCCGATTTCGTCGACATTCTCAAGCGCATCGCCCGGGGTGCCTGCATCGTCGGCCCCGCGGTGGCTCAGGCGCTCGTGTCGGCACGCGAAGACCAGGATTCGCTGGCGACGCTCAGCGCGCGGGAGCACGACGTGCTCAGACTGATGGCCGAGGGCCGCTCGAACGACGGCATTGCCCGCCGGTTGTATCTGGCCGAGGGCACCATCGAGAAACACGTGCACAACATCTTCACCAAACTCGGGATCACCGAGACCAGAGACGATCACCGCCGGGTGCAGGCGGTGATCGCCTTTCTGCGTGGTGAGGGCAACTAGTGCGCGAAGGGTTGCTGATCGTCGAACTGCCCGCGCGGCTTGAGCTCGTCGAGTTGGTTGAGCACGGTGATGGTGTCGTCTTTGAGCGCCCGGGCCAGATCCGCCGAGAAGCCCTCACGCACCACCACCCGCAACACCACGACATCGGTGGCGTCGTCGGGCATGCTGTACGCCGGTACCTGCCAGCCGTAGGCGCGCAGCCCCTGGGACACGTCGAACTCGGTGTAACCGGGTTTGCCCTTGAGCCGGAAGCTGACCACCGGAATGGCCGATCCGTCGGAGATCAGCTCGAAGTGCTCGCTTTCGCGCAGCTGATCGCCCAGCCAGCGGGCGGTCTGTGACAGGGATTTCATCACCTTGGTGTAACCGGCCCGGCCCAGCCGCAGGAAGTTGTAGTACTGGCCCACCACCTGGTTGCCGGGCCGAGAGAAGTTCAAGGTGAACGTCGGCATGTCGCCACCCAGATAGTTCACCCGGAACACCAGGTCCTCGGGCAGATGCTCGTGGCTGCGCCACACCACGAAGCCGATACCGGGGTAGGTCAGCCCATATTTGTGTCCGCTGACGTTGATCGACACCACCCGCGGGAGCCGGAAATCCCACTCCAGGTCGGGATGGATGAACGGGACGACGAATCCGCCGCTGGCCGCGTCGACGTGCACGGGCACGTCCAAACCCTTCTCTGAAGCGAGCTGGTCCAGTGCGGCACAGATCTCGGCGATCGGTTCCAGTTCACCGGTGTAGGTGGTGCCGAGGATCGCGACCACACCGATGGTGTCCTCGTCGACCGCGTCGATCACCTGTTCCGGGGTGATGACGTAGCGGCCCTCTTCCATCGGTAGGTAGCGAGGCTCGACGTCGAAGTAGCGGCAGAACTTCTCCCACACCACCTGGACGTTGGCGCCCATCACCAGGTTCGGGGTGCGTCCCTTCCAGTCCTTGCCGGCCTTCTCCAGGCTCTGGCGCCAACGCCACTTGAGGGCCAACCCGCCCAACATGACCGCCTCGCTGGAGCCGATCGTCGAGACCCCGGTGGCGCTGGTCGGGTCGTCGTCGGTAAGGCCCTCGGCGTGGAACAGATCGGCGACCATGTTCACGCAGCGTCCCTCGATCGCGGCGGTGACCGGGTACTCGTCCTTGTCGATCATGTTTTTGTCGAACGTCTCGGCCATCAGCTTCTCGGCCTCGGGTTCCATCCACGTCGTGACGAACGTCGCCAGGTTCAGCCGGGAGCTGCCGTCGAGCATCAACTCGTCGTGGATGAACCGGTAGGCCGCGGTGGGGTCCATCGCGTCGTCGGGCAGACGCAACGACGGGACCGGCGCCATCGCCAATCTGCCGGTGTAGGCCGGCGCGATGTGTGGACTGCGATGGTGCTTGTGCGACATGGGTTGTCCTTTTCGTTTGGGCTTCGTAAGAACTCTGTCAGAGCGAGGCGATTGCGGCACGGACATGAGACAGGATGCGCGACGCCGATGTCGGCGCCGGGCGGGGCCCCGGATCGGCAGCCGAAAGGTTGGCGGCGCGGGCATGGACGAAAGCGGCCGCCGCGGCGGCTTCTCCTGCGGACAGGCCCGCGGCCAGCAGGGCGCCGATGATCCCGGACAGCACATCCCCGGAACCTGCTGTGGCAGCCCAAGACTGGCCGGCCGGGTTGAGGTAGGCGCAACCACGCCCCCGCCCCGACTCGGGTTCGGCGATGACGGTGACGTTGCCCTTGAGCAGAACCGTGGCGCCCAGACGCTCGGCCAGGTCGCGCGCCGCCGCGACGCGGTCACTGCCGGGCGGATTGCCGGCCAGCCGCTCGAATTCACCGGCGTGCGGGGTCAGCACGGTCGGCGCACTGCGGCCGACGAGCAGGCCGGGGTCCTTGGCCAGCATGGTCAGCCCGTCCGCGTCGACGATCACCGGCAGGTCGGACTCCAGGGTGAAACGCAGTGCGGCCTTCGCCGTCTCGTCGGTGCCCAGCCCGGGTCCGACGGCCCAGGCCTGCACCCGGCCCGTCTCCTCGACGGTGGGTGCGGCGATCACCTCGGGCCATTGGGAAAGCACCTGTGGCGCAGCACTTCCCGCATAACGAACCATGCCTGAGGTGGCAGCCACCGCGGCCCCGACGCTCAGCACAGCCGCTCCGGGATAGGTCGACGAGCCCGACACCACGCCGGTGACACCCTGGCTGTATTTGTCGTCGTGCGGACCCGGGATCGGCCAACGGGCCCGGACATCGGCCGCCTCGAATCCGGCGAGGTCGGTGGGCGCCAAGTCCAGGCCGATGTCGACGAGTTCGACACGACCGCACTTACCCAGCGCATGCACCGGTTTGAGGCCACCGAACGTGACGGTCAGCGCGGCCTGCACGTGCGGACCGTCGGCGGCGCCGGTCTGCACGTCGATTCCGCTGGGGAGGTCGACGGCAACCACGGGCGCAGTGTTGGCGTCGAATACCGCAGCGGCGTCGGGACGTAACGAGCCGCGCCCGGAGATGCCGACGACACCGTCGATCACCAGATCGGTTCCGCCGGCGATCTCGGTGACCACCCGTCCCCCGGCGCGGCGGAACGCGGCCAGGCCCTTGGCGTGAGTTTTCTCCGGATTGAGCAGGACGGCGTCAGCGGCCGCTCCGCGGCGGCGCAGGAACGTCGCGGCCCACAGCGCATCGCCGCCATTGTCACCCGAACCCACCACGGCACAGATCCGCCGCCCGGCGACCCCGCCGGTGCGGATCTTCAACTCCGCACCGATCGCGGTGGCCAATCCGTAGGCAGCGCGGCGCATCAGCCCACCGTCGGGCAACGATGCCAACAATGGCGCCTCGGCGGCACGGATCGCATCAGCCGAGTAGTAGTACCGCATCAGCTCCCGCCCGCTCGAGGTGCCCGTGTGCCAACAGGTTACGCGGCCCCTCTTGGGAACGGCTGAATTCGGGCCGACGCGCCCGTCCTGGTTCGGTACACCTAGTGCGGCGGATGGAAGACCCCGGTGAACCCGACGACATACAGGGCGTGTTCGGACTGGTTGCCGATCGCGGGCCCTTGGCCGATCAACAGCGTTCCCCGCTCCTCCATGGAGACACTGAATGTCGCGTTGCCCCAACTGTGCAGCGTGAACTTGATCACCCGGGGAGCAAGCAGCAGGGAAATCGAAAAGCCCAACTTGTCAACGGCGTTCGCGGAAAACGGTTGCCGCGGGGTATGCCCGAATCCACCCTCACCGGCCGGCGGATCGATGTCCAGGGTCCGGTCGCTGAAATAGTACTTGAGCGGTTCGCCCCCGGACGTCGACAGTCGAGCCGGCCGGAAGATCGGCCCGACAAACGATCCGGGATGGTACGTCGCTTCGCCGGTGGCGTAGCTCGCGATTCCGCTGTCCTGGTTCGTCACGAGCGTGATGCCCACCCGTGAACCGTCCCCCACCTCTTCGAGGATTTGATTCAGACTCTTCCCCATGATCTTCCCCCTCAGTCGATTCGACTGTCTGTTGTAACGAGACACCAGAACGTTATGGGGACGAAGGCTCACGACAAACGAGTAGTCGACTACCTCAATTCGGCTTGCGTGCGCGCTGCCGACGGAACTCGGACCAAAGCCCTTGGACACCAAGGGCCTTGGGGGCGCGCTGACCTACTCGACGGTGACCGACTTGGCCAGGTTTCGCGGCTTGTCGACGTCGTAGCCGCGCGCCCGGGCCACCCCGGCGGCGAACACCTGCAACGGGATCGTTGACAGCAACGGCTGGAAAAGCGTTGACACCGCCGGGATCTCGATCAGGTGATCGGCGTAGGGCCGCACCGTGTCATCGCCCTCCTCGGCGATGACGATGGTGACCGCACCACGGGCCTGGATCTCCCGGATGTTGCTCAACAGCTTGGCGTGCAGCATCGCCGCGTTCTTCGGTGAGGGCATCACCACGATGACCGGGAGGTCGTCGTCGATCAGGGCGATCGGGCCGTGTTTGAGCTCGCCGGCGGCGAAACCCTCGGCGTGCATGTAGGCCAGCTCTTTGAGCTTGAGCGCACCCTCCAGCGCGACCGGGTAGCCGACGTGACGCCCCAGGAACAGCACCGTCGGCGACGTGGCGAACCGCTGCGCGAGCTGGAACACCGGCTCGATCCCGGCCAGCACCCGGCTGACCATGTCGGGCATGGCCTCGAGCTCGCGGTACTCGCGCTCGACCTCGTCGGGGTACTTGGTGCCGCGAGCCTGCGCCAACGCCAGGCCCACCAGATAGTTCGCCGCGATCTGGGCCAGGAACGTCTTGGTGGCCGCGACCCCGATCTCCGGCCCAGCCCGGGTGTAGAGCACCGCGTCGGCCTCACGCGGGATCTGGCTGCCGTTGGTGTTGCAGATCGCCAGCACCTTGGCCTTCTGCGTCTTGGCGTGTCGCACAGCCTCGAGGGTGTCGGCGGTCTCGCCGGACTGCGAGATGGCGATCACCAGCGTGCTGCGGTCCAGCACCGGATCGCGGTACCGGAACTCGCTGGCCAGCTCGACCTCGACGGGCAACCGGGTCCAGTGCTCGATCGCGTACTTGGCCAGCAGACCCGAGTGGTAGGCGGTACCGCAGGCGACGATGAAGACCTTGTCGATCTCACGCAGTTCCTGATCGGAAAGCCGCTGCTCGTCGAGGACGATGCCGCTGTCGACGAAATGTCCCAGCAGCGTGTCGGCGACCGCGGCCGGCTGCTCGGCGATCTCCTTGAGCATGAAGTAGTCGTAGCCACCTTTTTCAGCGGCATCGAGATCCCAGTCGATGTGGAATTCGCGGTAGTCGCGGCCGGCCTGCAGATCGTCGTTGCCGAAGAAGTCGGTGATCCGGTAGCCGTCGGCGGTCAGCACCACGGCCTGATCCTGACCGAGCTCCACGGCATGGCGGGTGTGCTCGATGAATGCCGCCACGTCGGAGCCGACGAACATCTCCCCGTCACCGATACCGACCACCAGCGGGGTGGACCGGCGGGCGGCCACGATCGTGCCCGGATCGTCGGCATTGGCGAACACCAGAGTGAAGTGGCCTTCCAGGCGCTGCAGGACGGCCAGCACCGAGGCCGGGAAGTCTCCGGCCGTGGCTCCCTGGCGGTACTGCCGCGACACGAGGTGCACGGCCACCTCGGAATCGGTGTCGCTGGCGAACTCGACGCCCTCGACCTCGAGCTCGGCGCGCAGGACGGCGAAATTCTCGATGATCCCGTTGTGGACGACGGCGACCTGACCTGCGGCATCCCGATGCGGGTGGGCATTGCGGTCGGTGGGGCGGCCATGGGTGGCCCAGCGGGTGTGGCCGAGGCCGGTGGTGCCGGTCAGTACCGCGTCGTCGGTCTCGTCGAGGGCGGCCTCCAGGTTGGCCAGCCGGCCGGCGCGCCGACGCACCGTCATGCCGCCGTGGCCGTCGAGCAGGGCGATTCCAGAGGAGTCGTAACCCCGGTATTCCATCCGGCGCAGCGCGTCGACCACGATGCCGCGCGCCGGGCGCGTCCCGACGTAGCCGACGATTCCACACATAGGCTCCCAGGGTAGTGCAGGGCACCGCCCTGACCCGATTCCGCGCGACGGCGGTTGACGTAAATCACCGTGCGCTCTGCGCTACGGTCAACCCGTGGCCAGCACAAAGAAGCTCTTCGCGCGGTTGACCCGGCGCGGACCGCACAAGGTCCTGCGCGGGGACCTGGCTTTCGCCGGCATGCCCGGCGTGGTGTACACGCCCCAGGCCGGTTTGAACCTGCCCGGGGTGGTGTTGGGTCACGACTGGATGGCGCAGGCCGGCAACTACGCGCACACGCTGGAGCACCTGGCCTCGTGGGGCATCGTGGCCGCCGCCCCCGACACCGAGAAGGGGTTGGCGCCCTCGGTGCTCAATTTCGCCTTCGATCTGGGCGCCGCGCTGGAGATCATCACCGGCGTGCGGCTGGGCCCGGGCAAGATCAGCGTGCACCCGGGCAAGCGGGGTGTGGTGGGGCACGGTTTCGGTGGGTCCGCCGCGGTGTTCGCGGCCGCCGGGATGGCCGGGGACCAGCACCGCCCTAAGGCCGTGGTGTCGTTGTTCCCGACGGTGACCACGCCGCGGGCCGAGGAACCGGCATCGACACTGCGGGTGCCCGGCCTGGTGTTGACCGCGCCAAGAGATCCGATGACGCTGCGCTCGAACGCGGTGGAGCTGGCCCGGGCCTGGGAGGGTGCGACCCTGCGCACCGTCAGCAAGGCCAAGGCGGGTGGGCTGGTCGAAGGTCGTCGGCTGGCGCGGTTCTTCGGGCTGCCCGGCGCCGACCGGCAGACCCAGAAGATCGTGCGCGCGATGCTGACGGGATATCTGCTGGCCACGCTGGCCGGGGACAAGACCTACCGCGATTTCGCCGATGCCGACGTGGCCCTGCCGCACACCGAGCCCGCCGATCCGAACGCCGACCCGGTGGCCCTTGAGGACAAAGTCGTCGCGCTGCTCAAGCCGTAGACCAGCTTCCCAACCAACCGGTTGATGGTGATATAACTCCCTGATGCGCACAGGCATCTTTCTGAGCTACGCCGGAGGCTTCAAGGAGGCGGCCGACCAGGTCGTCGAGTTGGAGAAGGTCGGCATCGACATCGCCCTCGTGGCCGAGGCGTACTCCTACGACGCCATCAGCCAGCTGGGCTACCTGGCTGCCAAGACCTCGACCATGGAACTCGGCACCGGCGTGGTGCCGATCTACACCCGCACGCCGTCACTGATGGCGATGACCGCAGCCGGAGTGGACTACGTGTCCGACGGCCGGTTCCGGCTCGGCATCGGCACCTCCGGTCCGCAGGTGATGGAGGGTTTCCACGGCGTGCCGTTCGACGCGCCGCTGGGCCGCACCCGCGAGGTGGTCGAGATCTGCCGTCAGGTGTGGCGGCGTGAGAACGTCGACTACCAGGGCAAGTACTACCAGCTACCGCTGCCCAGCGAGGGTCCCGAGGCCCGCGGGACCGGGCTCGGGAAGTCCCTGCATCTGATCAATCACCCCGTGCGTGAGCGCATTCCGATCACCATCGCGGCGCTGGGACCCAAGAACGTCGAGCTGACCGCCGAGATCGCCGAAGGCTGGCAGCCCGTGTTCTACCTCCCGGAGAAGGCCGACGACGTGTGGGGCGACGCGCTGCGGGCCGGAGCGGCCAAGCGCGATCCGGAGCTGGGACCGTTGGACGTCATGGTCAGCGCCAGCCTCGCCATCGGTGACGACGTGGACGACCGGCTGGCCTGGGCGAAACCCCAACTGGCGCTGTACATCGGCGGGATGGGCGCCCGCGGGCAGAACTTCTATCACAAACTGGCCACCCGGTACGGCTACGGCGAGGTGGCCGATCACATCCAGGACCTGTTCCTGGCCGGCAAGAAGGCCGAAGCGATCGCGGCCGTGCCCGACGACCTGGTGCGCAACGTGTCGCTCGTGGGGCCGAAGGGATTCGTCAAGGAACGCCTGGCCGCCTACGCCGAGGCCGGGGTGACCACCATGCTGGTGCACCCGCTGGCCACCGACACGGCCGAGACGGTGAAGTTCTGCGAGGAGCTGGTGTCACTGACCCGATAGCCGCACCTCGGGCTACCCACCGACCTGCGGCAGCTCGTCGGCCGCGATCGAACACGGGGTGCCCCCCGTCGAATCGGCCAATGGCTCGGTCGGCGGCGCTGCCGGATCAGTCGGCGGTTCGACCGGTGGCGCGGGCTGCGAATTTGGCTGCGCCTCAGGTTGTTCGACGACATCCTCGGTGGCGGCGTCGTCAACTCCCAGTTCCGCTGCCCCGTCGAGGGGCACGGTTTCCTCCTCGATGTCGTCAGCATTCTCGTCGGGCTCGCCGGGGGCTTCTTCGTCGGTCTCGTCACCGGTCTCGTCACCGGCTTCGTCCTCGGGGTCTTCTTCGAGATCTGATTCTTCGGACACCTCCTGACCCTCGTCGGCAAGCGGGTCTTCTGCGTCGAACGGGTCCACGTCGAACGGGTCCACACTATCGCCACCCAGGGCGCTGCCGTCGGATCCGATCAACCCGCCGAACATGTCGGCCAAGCGCTGTCCCAGATCTGCCAAGGGGCTGCCGACGCCGGAGCTGCCTGCACCGGGAAGCCCCGCACCCCAACCACCGGTTCCAGATCCGGTGGGCGGCATCGGTGCCGACGCCCCCGTCACCGCCGGATCGACCGCCGCTGCCGGATCGCCGGCCGCCGGCGCGACCGCGGGTGCTGGCATGGCCGCTGGTGCGGGCGCCGGTGCAGACACCGACGCCGGCGCGGCAGCCGGTGCGGCATACGCAGGCGCGGAGGCGGGTACCGCCGAAACAGTT